>JANOGJ010000578.1:0-12223 GCA_031405995.1 Acidobacteriota bacterium | reverse complement strand
CGACCAGCTCGCGCAGCCGATCGGACTTCCGCTCGATCAGGCGGGCGTCGGTCATGGGCAGCCACTGATACGTGGTCCCGGGCTTGGGCACCAGCGGGTTGACGGAGGCCACGATCCGCCCGATGGTGCTGTCCGCCTCGGCGAGCATGCGCTCCCGGATCGCGATCGTCAGGTCCCGGATCGCGACGAGGTCGGCGTCCGTCTCGGTGGGCAGCCCGATCATGTAGTAGAGCTTCAGGTTCTCGAAGCCGGTCCGGAAGATGAGGCCTGCGCGGTCGAGAATCTGGTCGTTGGTGATGGTCTTGTTGATCACGCTGCGGAGGCGGTCCGACCCGGTCTCCGGCGCGATGGTCAGCGATCGCTCGCCGCTCTGTCGGAGGAGCGAGACGATCGTGGGCGTGAGGTCGTCCAGTCGAAGCGAGGCCGGGCTGATGCTGTAGCCCATCTCGAGCAGCCGGCTCAGGATGTGTTCGATCTCCGGGTGGTCGCAGAGCGCGATGGACACCAGGCCGACGCGGTTGGCGTAGGGCCGGGCGGCCTCGGCGAGTGCGAGGATGCGGGACGCCGCGAACGGCCGCACGGGCAGGTAGTTGTAGCCGGCCCAGCAGAAGCGGCAGAGGTTGGCGCAGCCGCGCACGACCTCGATGAGCAGGCGCGATCCGAACTCGGTGTCGGGCGTGAAGATCGTGCTGGACGGCGGATCGAGCTTCTCGGCGGCCTTGACGGCGGCCTTCGTCACGACCGCGGGCGCGTCCGTGCCCGGGCGCGGCGTGATCGCGGCCACCCGCCCCGGGCCGTCATAGGTCACGTCGTAGAAGCTCGGGATGTAGAAACCGCGCTCGCGCGAGAGCCGCGACAAGAGCCGCTCGCGGTCGCGCCCGGTTTCGTCGGCGAAGGCCTCGACGAGCGACGGCACGAGGAGCTCGGCTTCGCCCGCGGCGATGACGTCGGCAAACGGCGCGAGCGGCTCCGGATTCACGAACGTCACGGCGCCGCCGATGACGACCAGCGGGTCGAGCGCGTGCCGGCGAGCGGCGCGCGGCTCGAGCCCGGCCAGGCGCAGCATCGCCAGGATGTTCGTGTAGTCCCACTCGAACGACACGGAGAAGGCGAACACGTCGAAGTTGCGCACCGGCGTCTGCGATTCGATGGTCAGGAGCGGCTCACGCCGCCGCAGGAGGTCCGCCAGCTCCTGCTTCGGCGGCAGGAAGACGCGCTCGCACACGACACGTTCATCGGCGTTGAACAGCCGGTAGACCGTCTGCAGCCCGAGGTTCGACATTCCGACGAAGTAGGTGTTCGGAAACGCCAGCGCCACGCGCAGTCGTCCGCCATGCGGCTTCGTGATGTAGCCGACTTCGCGGGCGAGCGTATCGAGCGCCTGCGCTCTCGAATCGCGAGGCGCCCCGCCGCGAGCGGGCCTGGATCGGTTGGGTGCGGGCACGGCAGCCAGAGCCTCGCGTGGACGCCGCACGTGGCGCGGCGCCGGGCGCGGGGCTCCTGGTACTGGCGATTGTACCTGCGGGAGCCGCGGGAAAACGCGGTCGACGCCTAGCTGTCCTTCTTTCTCAGGAACGCCGGCACGTCGAACCCGTCGTCAGGCCCCTCGGCCGGCGCGAACGCGGGCCTGAACCCCAGGCCGGGCAGGTCGAGGATCGGACGGCGGGCGACGGCGACGCGGCCGCCGTTCACGACGATGCGCTCCTCGTCCCGGGCCCGGACGGCAGCGAAGGCGCTCATGTCCACGGGGGTCATGCGCGTGGCCTGGGCGCCGGGCGCCATGGCGGCGCGGGCATGGTCGAACCCGGTCGCAATGACCGTGATCTTCACCTTGCCCGACATCTTCGGGTCGATGACGGCGCCGAAGATGATGTTCGCTTCCTCGTGCGCGGCGCTGTGAATGATGTCCGACGCCTCGCCGACCTCGGTGAGGGTGAGGTCCGGCCCGCCGGTAATGTTGATGATGACGCCGCGCGCGCCGTTGACCGACGCGTCCTCGAGCAGTGGGCTCGAAATCGCGGCGGTGGCGGCGAGCCGCGCGCGATCCACCCCCGTCGCGACGCCGGTGCCCATGATCGCCATGCCCATGCGCGCCATGATGGTCCTGACGTCCGCGAAGTCCAGGTTGATGAGCCCCGGCACGAGGATGAGGTCGGAGATCCCCTGAATCGCCTGCCGCAGCACGTCGTCGGCGATCGCAAACGCGGCCGACATGCTCGTCGCCTTGTCGACGGTCGCGAGCAGGCGCTCGTTCGGGATCATGATCATCGTGTCGACGCTCTCCGCGAGCTCGACGAGCCCGGCCTCCGCCGCGAGGTTGCGCTTGCGGCCCTCGAACTTGAACGGCCTCGTGACCACGGCGACGGTGAGGGCGCCGATCTGGCTCGCGAGGCTGGCGATGACCGGCGCGGCGCCCGTGCCGGTGCCGCCGCCGAGGCCCGTCGTCACGAACACCATGTCGGCGCCCGAGAGCACCTCGAGCAACTTGTCGGTGTCCTCGAGCGCGGCCGCGCGGCCCACGTTGGGATCCGCGCCGGCGCCGAGGCCCTTCGTCAGCTGGGCGCCAATCTGGATCTTGATCGGCGCGGCGTTGTTGAGCAGCGCCTGCTTGTCCGTGTTGGCGACGATGAACTCCACGTCCGAGAGGCCGGACGAGATCATCCGATTGACCGCGTTGCCGCCGCCCCCGCCGACGCCGATCACCTTGATGCGGGCGCCGGACCTCACGAGGTCCTCCTGGAGGAGGATGCGCAATTTGCTGGGCTGACGGTCGGACAACTGGCGTGCGTTCATGTGTGTCTCCTCACCGGGATCAAAAGAATTCCTTGAACAACGTGCGCAGGCGGCCCGTAATGCGGCCGAGCGCGCCGGCGCCGATGCGCGCCGGCTCCGCCTGCAGATTGCGATGCATGTAGAGCACGAGCCCGACCGACGTCGCGAACCCCGGGTTGCTCACGTGGTCCGCGAGGCCGCCGACGCCTTCCGGCGACGCGCGCCGGACCGGCAGGTCGAAGATCTGCTCCGCGATCTCGGCCATGCCCTCGAGCATGGCGCTGCCGCCCGTCAACACGAGCCCCGAGTTCAGCGACTTCTCGTACCCGGCGCGGCGGATCTCGTCCCAGAGCAAGTGGCAGATCTCCTCGGCGCGCGGCTGCAGGATCTCCGACAGCATCCGGCGCGGCATCGTGCGCGCCCGCAGCCCCGCGATGCTGGCCACTTCCATCGTCTCGTCCTCGGGCACGAGCGAGGTCAGCGCGCAGCCGGATCGCCGCTTGAGCCGTTCCGCGTCGGGGATCGGCATGCGGAGCCCAACCGCGATGTCGTTGGTGAAGTGGTCGCCGCCGACCGCCAGCACGCCGGTGTGCCAGAGGCTGCCCCGCTCGAAGACCGCGAAGTCGGTGGTGCCGCCGCCGACGTCCACGAGCATGACGCCGAGCTCCTTCTCGTCCGGCGTCAGCACGGCCTCGCTCGCGGCCAGCTGCTCGAGCGTCGTCTCCACGACTTCCACGCCCGCGCGGTTCACGCACGCGATCATGTTCTGCATCGACGACGAGCTGCCGGTGACGACGTGGACGTTGACTTCGAGGCGGCTGCCGGTCATGCCGACCGGCACGGCCACGCCGTCCTGGTCGTCGACGACGAAGTCCTGCGGCAGCACGTGCAGGATCTCCCGCCCGCCGGGCAGCGCCACGGCACGGGCGGCCTCGATGGCGCGCTTGACGTCCTCGCGCGTGATCTCACGGTTGCGCCCGGCGACCGCGACCACGCCGCGGCTGTTGAAGGCCTTGACGTGCGCGCCCGACAGCGCGAGCACGACGCTGTCGATCTCGACCCCGGCGGTGAGCTCCGCCTCGTCGAGCGCCTTCTTGATGGCCTCGGCGGCCGAGTCCACGTTGTTCACGACGCCCCGGCGGATCCCTTTCGACTCGGCCAGGCCGATGCCGATGATGTCCAGGCTGCCGTCGTCCATCACCTCGCCGACGATGGCCGACACGGTGGACGTCCCGACGTCCAACCCAACCAGATACCGTTCCTTACGCGCCATCCACCGCCTCGTTTCCCTGCGTCTACCTGCGCCGGCCAGCCGGGGCCACCGGGGCCATCGCCGGCTGCCCGCGGTCCTTCACCACGACGTGGCGGCCGAACCTGAGATCGACGTAATCGATGTCTCGAAACTGATCGCCGAGCGTCGGCAGCAACTCCAGGTAGAACTCCAGGCGCTCGACAAAGTCGGCGTCGCCCAAGTGCAGCAGCGCCGCATCGTCCTCGAGCAGCACGACGACGTCGCGCGCGTTCGACACGTTCATCTGCGAGACGCGCTGGCGCAGATCCGGACGGACATCGAGCGCCCCGAGGAACTGCCGCGCGAGGCGCACGCGGTCCGGGTCTACGCGCGGCCCGCCGCGCCCGGACGCCGAGCCCAGACCGTCCGCGATCGGCAGGTCGAACTCGCGGTACTCGGGGCCGAACTCGGCGATGATCGCGCCCTGATCGTCCATCAAGTACAACTCCTGGCCGAGCCGCGCGAGGACCATCGGCTGCCGCTCGACGACACGCACTTCGATCGTCGACGGCAGCACGCGCCAGAGCGAGACGCTGTCGACCCACGGCGAGCGCAGGACGCGCTGGCGGTAGCTCTCGAGGTCCACACGGAAAATGTTCCGGCCGCGCAGCCCGTCGAGCAGGGCCTCCACCTCGCCCGCGGACAGTCGCGCGTGACCGCCGACGAGAATGCGATCGACCGCGAGACTGGGCGCCGTCAGCAGCGCGCCGCCCACGGCCGCGACGGCCGCCAGCGCGAGCCCCGTCGCTGCGGCGATCCGCCCCATCCGGCCCAGCAGCAGACCGGCCCGCCGCCGCCCGGGCCGCACGTCCGGCCGGCGGAACCGTTTGTCGGCGGGCGCGGACACACCCGGCGCCGCCCCTGAGGGCAGCCCGCGGCCCGCGCGGCGTCGGCCGCTCATCGCCGGTCCCCCGCGGCGGCGCTCGGCACACCCGCCGGTCCGAGCGCGGTCAGAATGCGGTCGCCCACGCCGCCGATCGATCCGGCGCCGAGCGTCACGACGAGATCGCCCGGCCGCGCCAGCCGGGCGACGGCGGCGGGCACATCCGCCAGATTCGGAACCACGTGCAGCACGCCGACGGACTGGCCGACGGCGCCCGCGAGCGCATCGAGGGTGATGCCCGGAATCGGCGGCTCCCCCGCCGGATAGATGTCCGTGAGCACGACGACATCGGCGAGCGCGAGCGCCGGACCGAAGTCGTCCAGCAGGTCGCGCGTGCGTGAATAGCGATGCGGCTGAAACACGGCCACGATGCGGGCGGGCCGCCCGGCGCGGGCGGCACGGAGCACGGCCGCCACTTCGGTCGGATGGTGCCCGTAGTCGTCGATGACCGTCACGCCGCGCGCCTCACCGCGCGTCTCGTACCGCCGCTCGGCGCCCCGGAATGCCGCCAGCGCCGGCGCGATGCGGTCGAAGGGTAGCCCGACCTCGAGTCCCACCGCCACGGCCGCCAGGGCGTTCTGGAGGTTGTGCTCGCCCGGCACATTCAGCTGCAAATCGCCGGTGGCCACGCGGCCAGGCGCGCCAGGCACCCGGTACTGGACGCGGCAGCGGCCCGACCGTCCGTCGGTGGAAGGCGACTCGCCGCGGACGTCCGCGCCGGCCGCGAAGCCGTACGTCACCACCGGCCGGCTCAGGCGCGGCACCAGGGCCGCGACCGGCGGGTCGTCGACACACGCGATGACGGCGCCGTAGAACGGCACGCGGCCCGCGAAGTCCGCGAAGGCGTCCACCAGTCGTTCGAACGACCCGTACGCCTCCATGTGCTCGCGGTCGATGTTGGTCACCACGGCAATCGTCGGCGAGAGTTTGAGGAACGACCGATCGCTCTCGTCGGCCTCGGCCACCATGTACTGGCCGCGTCCGAGGCGCGCGTTGCTGCCGAAGGCGCTCAGGCGGCCGCCAATCACGGCCGTCGGGTCCAGGCCCGCGCGCTCCAGCATCAGGGCCACCATCGACGTCGTGGTCGTCTTGCCGTGCGCGCCGGCGATGGCGATGCCCGTTCGCAGCCGCATCAGCTCCGCCAGCATCTCGGCGCGGGGGATGACGGGCACGTGCCGGGCCCGGGCCTCGACCACTTCCGGATTGTCCCGGCCCACCGCCGACGACACGACGACGACGTCGGCACCGCCGATGTGAGCCGCGTCGTGCCCGATCGCGATCGCGATGCCGAGCGACGCCAGCCGGTCGGTCAACTCGGACCGCCGCGCGTCGGATCCGCTCACGCGGTAGCCGAGGTTGGCGACGAGTTCCGCGATGCCGCTCATGCCGATCCCGCCAATGCCCACGAAGTGCACCTGTCGCGTGCGTCCAAGCTGCAGGGCCGATTCGTCACGCACGGGCCAGCTCCAGCAGCCGGGCGACGATGAGGCCGGCCGCGTCCGGCCGCGCGAAGCCGTGCATCGCGCCGGCCATCGCCGACCGCCGTGGGCGGTCGTCGAGCAGCTCGGCGACGCGATCCGCGAGCCGGCCGCCCGCGAGCTCGGCCTCTTCGACCATGACGGCGGCGCCCGCGCCGACCAGCACGCGCGCGTTGCGCCGCTGGTGGTCGTCGGTCGCGGCGGCGAAGGGCACGAGGACCGCCGCCCGGCCCGAGGCCGCCAGCTCGGCCAGCGTCGTGGCGCCGGCGCGCGAGATGACGAGGTCGGCCATCGCCATCTCGCGTGCCACCGGATCCAGAAACGTTTCGACGCGCGCGGCAATGCCCGCCTGGCGGTAGCCCTCGCTCACGGTGTCGCGATCCCGCGGGCCCGTCTGGTGGACGATGTCGAGGCCGGCGAAGCGCCGCGTGAGGATCGGCGCGGCGGCGAGCATCGCGAGGTTCAGCTTGTGCGCGCCCTGCGATCCGCCAAGCACCAGGAGGCGGATCGGTGTCGCCGCGCCGGCCGCGGCGGCGGCGTCGGCCCGGCCCGCCGCGACGAAGAACTCCTCCCGCACCGGATTGCCCGACACGAATCCGCGCCCCCGGAAGTGCGTCAACGTGTCCTCATACGTCACCGCCGCGGCGTGCACCACGCGGGCGAGCAGCCGATTCGTCAGGCCAGGCGCGACGTTCTGTTCGAGCACCAGCGTCCGGACGCCCCGGAGCCACGCCACCAGCACGACCGGCCCCGAGCTGTAGCCGCCGACCCCCACCACGACGTGCGGACGGCGGCGCGAGACGATCCGCCACGCGTCGACGAGCCCGGGCAGGATGAGCCAGGCTCCGCGCGCGCGCGCCGCGAGCGACTTGCCCTTCAGCCCGGCGCTCCGGATCACGTCCAGCTCGAAGCCCTCGGCCGGCACCACCTTCGCTTCCAGTCCCCTCGCCGTGCCCGCAAACGACACGCGCGCGTCCGGCACGCGCCGCCGAATCTCGCGGGCCACGGCGATCCCCGGGTACAGATGTCCCCCGGTGCCGCCGCCTGCGATCACGACCGAGAGTCCGGTCACCCGTTCGACCTCCTGCGGCCCGTCCCGGCCACGACGCCATCACCCGCGTGCCTCGAGCGATCCCACGGCCGTCGGCGACGACTGTTGCGAGATGTTGAGCAGAATCGCAATGGCGACGAGGTTCGCGACCAGGGACGAACCGCCGTTGCTGAGGAACGGCAGCGGGATGCCCTTCGTCGGCAGCAAACCAATCACCATGCTCAAGTTCACGAGCGCCTGCAGCGTGACCATCATCGTCAACCCGAGCGCCAGCAGCGACCCGAACCGATCGGGTGCGACCAGCGCGATGCGCAGTCCGCGCCAGGCAATCACGCCGAAGCAGAGGATCGTCATCGTCGTGCCGACCAGGCCGAGTTCCTCGCCGATCACGGCGAAGATGAAGTCGTTGTGCGGCGCGGGCAGGTACGTGACCTTCTGCATGCCGCCCATCAGGCCGAGACCGAACATCCCGCCCGACCCGACCGCGATAAAGGACTGCACGGCCTGGTAGCCGTCACCGAACCGCGCCGACCAGGGATCGAGGTACGCGAGGAGGCGCTTGAGCCGGTAGGGCGCGCTCGCGATCACGATCATCGCGGCCGGCAGCATCACGAGCAACGTCCCAAAGAGATACCGGTAACTGAGACCCGCCGCGAACACGACCGCCGTGACCACCAGGAGGAGCACGGCGGCGGTGCCGAAGTCCGGCTCAATGACGATCAGGCCGGCGATGCCCACCGTGACGACGCCGATCGGCAGAAGGGCGTAGGCGACGTCGTTGATGCGGTGCATGCGCCGCTCGAGCAACGCCGCCGTGAAGAACAGTACGACCAGCTTGGCCAACTCCGACGGCTGCCACGAGAGCTGCCCGATCGAGATCCAGCGATACGTGTTGTTCCGTGGCGGAAAGAAGAGCACCGCCACGAGCGCGAGGACCGTGAGGCCCAGCAGCGACCAGATGACGGCCGGACGCCGGAACTGGTGGTAGTCCACCCGCATCATCGCCCAGAACAGGACGAGCCCGAGGCCGACCCACAGGAGTTGCCGCGTGAGGATGGTGGTCGGCGACTGCTTGAGCGCCGCCGACGCGCTGTAGACCATGACCACGCCTGCCGCGACGAGCAGCAGCGTGGCCCAGAACAACATCTTGTCCGACTTCAACGTGCGCGCCATCGTCCCTCGCTCACCCACCCCCAGGCCGGCGCCGGCCTAAAGTCCGGTCCCCGGTCCGCCGAAACGTCTTATCGCAACCGTAAGCACTCAACAGTCATCAGTCGGGGTGGACAGAAACACCAGCCTCACAGGCCGGGGCGGCCTGTGTTCCCAGCGGCCGGCTCCCCGCCGCCGCACCCGATCTGATGACTGCTGAGGGCTTACGGCACCGTCGCCTCCCGCTGGCCGATCCGCGCCACTTCGTCCTTGAACGCCCGTCCGCGATCCGCGTAGTCCGTGAACATGTCGAAGCTCGAACACGCCGGCGCCAGCAGCACGACGCCGCCGGGGCGCGCCAGGGCGAACGCTTGCCGCACGGCATCGCCCATCGTCTGCGCGTCCTCCACGGGCACGAGGCCGTCGAGCGCGGCGTGAATGCGCGGAGCCGCCTCGCCGATGGCGACGATGCCCGTCGCCCGGTCGGCGAGGACATCCCGCAAATCCTCGAACCGCCCGCCCTTGAACCGCCCGCCCATGATCGCGACCACGCCGCCGTCAAAACTCTCAATCGCGCGCCTGGCCGACGCGATGTTGGTGGCCTTGGAGTCATTCACGAACTGAATGCCGCGGACCTCGGCCACGCGCTCGAGCGCGTGCTCGAGGCCGCTGAAGCCCTCGACGGCGCCGCGCATGGCGGCGGCCGGCACGCCGGCGAGCGCGCTCACCGCGACCGCGGCGAGGACGTCGGCGAGCAGGTGACGGCCCGGCAGACGCACGGACGAGAGCGGCACGAGGGGCACGGCCACCCTGGCGGTGCGCCGGACGATCGCGCCGTCCTCCACGCCGACGCCGTGGTCGAGCGCCCGATCGAGCGCGAAGTCCAGCCGTCGCGCGCGGCCGCTCCGCGCGAGCGCGAGCGCCGCCGGATCGTCGGCGTTGATCACGGCCCAATCGGCCGGCGTCTGGTTGGCGAAGATTCGCGCCTTGGCGGCGGTGTACTCCTCGAACGACGAGTGCCGGTCCAGATGATCCGGCGAGAGGTTGAGCAGCACCGCGATCCACGGATGGAACGTCTCGGTGGTCTCGAGCTGAAAGCTGCTGACTTCGACGACATGCAGCGAGGCCGGCGTCGAGCCGGCGACCTGGGCGGAGAGGGCCGGACCGAGGTTGCCGCCGGCGACCGCATCGAAGCCGGCGCCCTGGAGCATCCGAGCCGTCAGCGTCGTCGTCGTGGACTTGCCCTTGGTGCCGGTGATGGCGATCACCCGGCCCGCGAGCCATCGCGACGCGAGCTCGACCTCGCCCATGACCGGCACGCCCGCCTGACGCGCGGCCTCAATCGGCTCCTGGCCTGGTGGCACGCCGGGACTGAGCACAACGAGATCGGCCGACGTGAACAGAGCGCGGCGGTGCGGTCCGGCTTCCGTGGCGATGCCGCGCGCCCGCAGACTGGCGGCGCCGTCGATCGGCTGGAGATCGGTGAGCGTCACGTGCGCGCCGCGCGAGGCGAGCAGGTCCGCCGCCGCCAGCCCGCTTCGGCCGGCCCCCGCCACGACGACATGCTTCCCTTCCACGCTGAAGCTCATCCCCTCACCTCAGCTTCAGGGTCGTCAGGCTCAGGAGCGCGAAGATGATCGCGAGGATCAGGAACCGCGTGATGACTTTCGGTTCCGCCCAGCCCATGAGCTCGAAGTGATGGTGGAGCGGCGCCATCCTGAACACGCGCTTGCCGGTGAGACGAAACGACGCGACCTGGATGATGACCGAGGCGCCCTCGAGCACGAAGACGCCGCCGACGATCGGCAGCAGCAGTTCCTGTTTGGTCAGGATCGCGACGGTGCCGAGAGCGCCGCCCAGGCCGAGCGATCCGACGTCGCCCATGAAGACATCCGCAGGGTGCGCGTTCCACCAGAGGAAGCCGAGACTCGCGCCCACCAGCGCTCCGCAGAAGATCGTGAGCTCGGCCGTCGGCTCGAAGTGGACGAGGTCGAGGTAGTCGGCGAGCCTGGCATGACCGGTCACGTAGGCGAGCGCCGTGAAGGCGACGGCCGACACACCGAACGTGCTGATCGCGAGCCCGTCGAGCCCGTCGGTGAGGTTCACGGTGTTCGTGGCCGCCACGAGCACGAGCACGGCGAACAGGACGTAGGCCCAGCCAAGGTCCGGGATCAAGTCCTTGAAGAACGGAAAGATCACCCGCAGGTTGTAGAGGGGCGGCGTCTGGGCGGCGAGCACGAGCAGCGTCACGCCGACGCCGACGGCCACGACAATCTGCGCGGCGAACTTGTAGCGCGCGACCAGCCCGTGGTGGCTGCGCCGCGTGACTTTGAGATAGTCGTCGACGAAGCCGATCGCGCCAAACGCCGCGGTCGCCGTCGTGGCGATCCAGATGTACGGGTTGGTGAGCTTCGCCCAGAGCAGCGTGGGGACGATCACGGCCGTCAGGATGAGCAGGCCGCCCATCGTGGGCGTGCCGGCCTTGGGCTTGTGGCTGACCGGACCGTCGCTCCGGACGACCTGCCCGACCTGAAAGGCGCGCAGCTTCCGGATGAACCACGGTCCCAGCAGCAGGCTCATCATGAACGCCGTGAAGCTCGCCATGGCCGTGCGAACGGTGATGAACTCGACAACGCGGAGGGTGTCGAGGTCGTCCTTGAACGAAATCAGCAGGTGGTAGAGCATCAGGCGCCTGCCCCGTCGGCCCCGGCGAGCAGCCGATCAGCGATGAGGTCCATGCGCGTGCCGCGGGATCCCTTGACGAGCACGAGGTCGCCGGCGCGGACGACCCGCGTCACGGCGTCGGCGGCCTCGGCGCTGTCGGCGAACCGATGCACGCGCGCACGCGCGATCCCGCCCTGGACGGCGCCGTCCACCAGTCCGTCCGCGGCCGGACCGCCGATCACGACCAACTCGTCCACGCCGGCCCTGGCGGCCGCGCGCCCGCAGTCGGCATGCAGCACCCGCGCGGCGGCGCCCAACTCCAGCATCTCGCCGAGCACGGCGACGCGGCGGCCGGCCCCCGACGTCGCGCCGAGCGACGCGAGCATCGCCTGCATCGCCGCCGGGCTGGCATTGTAGGAATCGTCGACCAGGCGTCCGCCGCCGGCGAGCGGCGTCACGGTGCCCCGCCGCGCGACCGGCCGCAGCGAGAGCACGCGGGACTCGATGACCGGAGCGGCGATGTCGAACTCGAGCGCGACGGCCACCGCCGCCAGCACGTTCATCAGATGCGCGCGGCCCGGAAGCGGCACCGCCAGATGCAGCGGGCCGGCCGGCGTCGCCACCTCGGCGGTCGTGCCGTCGAAGCCGCGATCGACGACCTGTGTGGCGCGCACGGTCGCGCCCGCGCTTTCGCCAAACGTGACGATCCGTCCGGACCACGCGGAGAGGTCCTTTGCCAACCATGCGATCTCTCCGCCGCTCACCAGGTCCGCTTTCAGCGTCTGAATCGGGGCCGGAGGGTGCGCCCTCTAGCAGAGCGCTCTCGGGCGCGGCACAGTCGAGTCCCAAAGCATCCACTCAACCGCGCGAGCGGGGCCAGTCCGCTTCCCCTTCGCCCGCCCCTACGGACCCGCGAACGTCGACCGCTTCGAAGC
>JANOGJ010000572.1:0-2952 GCA_031405995.1 Acidobacteriota bacterium | reverse complement strand
CCGAACGCCGCCGACTGGAAGGCGCGCACGCAGGTGCTGACGCGCGTGAGTCCCACAGGCGAGCCGGTCGACGCCGTCATCATGCGAGGAGGGCAGGCCTACCTCGCGACCATCGCGCAGGTACTCCTCCAGGATGTCCTCATCGGCGAGGTCGTCCTGGCGACGCCGCTCGACGATGCGTACGCGGGCGCCCTGGCTGTAGAGGCGCAAACCGGCATCGCGATCCTCATCGGGGGCCGGGTCGTCGCCGGCTCCATCGACCCCGTCCTGCGCCAGGCGGTCGAAAGTACGGGCATGCCCACGAGCGGAAAGGTCACGCTCGGAGACCAGGAGTTCGTGGTCAGGCGCCTTTTTGGCGTGGATGCCGCGTCCGTCTACGCTCTGAGCTCAGTGAGCGAGGCGATGCGGGTCGCCACGACCAATCTGGCGACCGCCCTCGTGGCGATCGGCTTCGGCGCGCTGCTCCTCGCCGCGATCGCGAGCTGGTGGCTGGCATCGTCGCTGGCGTCGCCGATCCACGACCTCACGCGGACGCTGGCCGACATGGCGAGCAAGCGTGATTTCGACCGGCCCCTGCCGTCGAGCGGCGTGAGTCTGGAGCTGGACGCGCTCGCGGAGACGTTCGACACACTGCGCGTCGCCGTGACGATCGCGGAAGCCGAGTCGGAGGCGACCTACCTCGGCGTCATCGGCGCGCTCGCAGCCGCGCTCGACGCCCGGGACCCGTACACGTCCGGCCATTCCGATCGCGTCGCCACGCTGTCGGTGGCCCTCGGCCGCCAGATGCAGCTTCCCGAGAGCGACATCAACACGTTGCGCCTGGGCGCGCTCCTCCACGACATCGGCAAGATCGGTGTCAGCGACACGGTGCTCAGGAAACCCGGCACGCTGACGCCCGACGAGTTCGAGCAGATCAAGCACCATCCGTTGCTTGGAGCACGCATCCTCAAGCCGCTCCGGTTTCTGTCGGATCACCTGGCGATTGTCGAGCTGCACCACGAGCAGCCCGACGGCCGCGGCTATCCGCACGGGCTGAAGAGTGACCAGATTCCCCTGCTGGCATCGATCGTTCGGGTCGCTGACGCGTTCGACGCCATCACCACGGCGCGCGCCTATCGCCCCGCCCGATCCACGACCGAGGCGATGGCTGAGCTCTGGTCGCACGCCGGCACCGGCTTCGACCCGCGCGTCGTCCAGGCCATGGCCGCCGTGCCCGAGGCGATCCTGACGCATCCGCCGGTCACCAGGGAGGAAGCCAGCGCCGCCGCGGCCGCTGCAATTTCCGGCGCGCTCGTGCCATTTCGGGCGCGGGCAGCGGCCGGTGCCCAGGCTCGAGAGTCGGTGGGCTAGGCCATGCGCCGCGTCCTGTCGCTGGCGCTCGCCTGTTGCGCCATCGGAAGCGGCACCGCCGCCGCGCAGGCGACGCCGGCTTCTTCCCGTCGCGTCACATTCGACACCGTCGTCGGCACGCAGGACTTCTTCCAGTCGTCGGGAGAGTGGCCGACGCAGGTCATCGTCGATGCGTTTGCCAGCGTCGCGCCGCGCCCCGGGTGGCAGGTGTCGGTCCGCCCGGTGCTGTGGAGAGTCGGCGGTAAGTGGGAAGCGCTCGTCGACTACCTTTCGGTGCAGTACGAATTCGAGAAGGGCAGCCGTTGGCGCGTGGAGGCGGGGCGCTTCCCGTCGTCGATCGGCCTTGGCATGACGGAGAATCGCGGCAATCTGAACGACGGCGTCATTTGGTGCCATCGGCCGTACTACATGAACCTGCCGTCGCTCGGCGAGGACCTGCCATGGGTCTCGCTGGTGTCTGCGGTCTATCCGTTCGGCGCGCAGGTCAGCACCTCAGGCGACCGCTGGGACGCGCGCGTGGGCATCGTCGATCGCGCGCCCGTCGAATACTGGAGCGGGTGGCAGGGCGCGAGCCGCGGGCCGAATGGCGTTGTGGGATTCGGGGTCACCCCGCGCCAGGGGTTGCGCCTGGGCGTGAGCTCGGCCTGGGGCGGCTACGCTCAGGCGACGGCCGACCGACCCGAACAGCGTTACGCGATGATCAATGCCGAAGGCGAGTACTCGGCTGGGAACACAAAGGTCAGCGGCGAATGGACCCACGATCGCTTCGAGACGCCGTCGGGCGACCGCGTCGCGTGGGGCTGGACCCTGCAGGCGCGGCAGACGCTCACGCCGCGACTGTTCGTCCATAGCCGCGCCTCGGTTGTCCGGTCCCCGCAAGTGGACGAAGCGGCCGCCGTCACGCCGCGCGAGTTGCGAACCGTGGACACGACGATCGGGTACCGAGTGAGTCCCGACCTGACCGCGCGACTGGCGTACTCAGCCGTGAAGGACTGGAGGGCAACCGCGGTCGATCATCAGATCGGGCTGTCGCTCATGTGGGCCAGGCGCTGGTGGTAGGGCTCACAGCACCACGATCGTCAGGACGCCGAGCGCGATAAGCGCGAGCTGCCGGACCGCGTTGCGATCGACGCCGCCGCGATTCAGCGTCGGAATCAGGTCCGCCATCGCGACGTAGAGGAAGTTGCCGGCCGCGAATGCCAGGACGTACGGCACGATGGCCGGCGCGCCGGATCCGAGCAGCAGCATGGCCGAGGCGCCGGCAATTCCGCCGAGCGCCGATGTGAGATTCAGGATGAGCGCGCGCCGGCGCGAATGGCCCGCGGCCAGCAGAATCGCGAAGTCGCCGGCCTCCTGCGGGATCTCGTGCGCGATCGCCGCGAGCGCCGTCGTCGCCCCAAACGGCACCGAAACGAGCGTGGCGGCGGCGATAACGACCCCGTCGGTGAAGGTGTGGACGGCGTCGCCGATGATGACGAGGGTCGCGGTCGCGGGGTGCACGTCGGAGGGATGGTGCTCGTGCGAATGGCGCCACAGCACGAGCTTCTCAAGGACGAAGAACGTCAGGATGCCCGCGAGGAGCGTGCCGAGCGTGGGCGCCGG
>JANOGJ010000523.1:0-4456 GCA_031405995.1 Acidobacteriota bacterium | reverse complement strand
TCCTCGGCCCACCCCTCGTCGCCGAGCCACTGCGACGGGTGATTGCAGATCTGCTTGAACCGCATCAGGAACGCCAGTACGACGCCCCGGCGCTTGATGTCGCCGGCGTCCCGAAGCCTGTTGTGCAGCTCTTCGGCCAGCTCCTTCACGGCCTGCTGGTAGAGCGCCGCCTGCGTGCGCGTCAAGTGGCAGTACGCCTTGACCTCGGTCTTGTCCGGCAGATCGGCGATGACGCGTTTGTCCGTCTTCAGGCGCCTGAGGATGTACGGGCGCACCAGCTCACGCAGCGGCGCGTACGGATTGTGCGGTCTCTCCGCGAGACCCTTGAGGAAGGTCGAAAACTCCCTGCCGGAGCCGAGCAGGCCGGGGTTGAGGAAATCGAAGATGGACCACAGGTCCCCCAGCCGATTCTCGACGGGCGTGCCGGTGAGCGCAATCCGCGCGTGCGCGTCGAGCTGCTTCGCGGCGCGCGTTTGCCTGGCGCCGGGATTCTTGATGGCCTGCGCTTCGTCCAGCACCACGAGATGCCACGGGATCTTCGCCAGACCCGAGACGCGCAGGAGCGATCCGTAACTCGTGATGACGAGATCCACGTCCGCGACTCGTGCCTGATCGAGCGTCTGCAGATCGGCGGCCGCCATCGCCGACGGATGCGCGACGAGCGTCCGCAGGCTCGGCGCGAAGCGTGCGATCTCCGACGCCCAGTTCGCAAGGAGCGACGCGGGCGCGACGAGCAGGTGCGTCCGTGTCCCGCCCTCATGCTGCCGGCGTCGCACCAACATCAACGCCAACACCTGCATCGTCTTACCCAGGCCCATGTCGTCGGCGAGGCACGCGCCGAGGCCAAGCGTGGAGAGGAGATGGAGCCAGCGCACGCCCAGCTGCTGGTAGGGCCGCAGCGTCGTCTTGAGATCATCACCCGGCTCGACCCGCGCGAGCGCGTCAGGACGACGAAGTCCGTCGAGCGTGGTCGCCAGCCACGGACCGGCGACGATACGCGACCACTCGGGAGATGCGTCGAGTGGCCGGTGACCCGAGACGTGTGCGCCAGAGAGCAGGCGCATCGCCTCGGCGAAGCTGAGCCCACCGTCCGCCGCCGCTCGCTCCACCGCTCGAAACTCGTCGAGCATGTGGGCGAGCTTCTCCCGGTTCACCTCGACCCAGCGCCCGCGCAGGAGATGAAGGCCATCGGATGCCGCGAGCAGTGTCTTGATCTCGGCGGCGGTGAGACGCTCGCCGTCGAGCGTCACCTCCATCTGGAAGTCGAGCAGCGCGTCGGCGCCGAGACCGGACGGCGTCTTGCCGCCAACCGTCGCGCTCACTTGAGGACGCGGCGGACGATTCGCTCGCCACGCGCCCGGCACGCGGACGACGATGCCGGCGGATTCGAGGAGGGGGAGATCGGTCAGGAGCTGAAAGGCTTCCGCGGGCGACCAGCGCAGCGGGTGATAAATCTCGCCCGCCTCGACCATCGCCTTGAGCCAGGCGCACTGCTCCCCCGCGCGTTGCACCGGCAGGAGCAGCGACAGGAGCCGCGCTTTGTTCGCCGCGCCTGCGTACGCGCGGAGGGCCTGCCCAAGCGGCAGGTGCTGGGCCTTCGCGTGCGCCGACAGCCGCGTGGTGTACGTCGCCAGGAACGCGAACGGCGCGTCCTCATCCTTCTTGTTCTCAGCGAGGTTGAAATGGACGCGGCCGACCAGATGCCAGGCCGGGCTCTTGCGCGTGAGGAAGTCTTGAACCGAGGCTTTGGACTCGGACAGCTCGGATCGAAACGCCGTGTCGAGCGCGTCCCAGAGCGCCTGAAGCACGGGTGCGGTCACGTACTCCGCCCCGGTCATCAGGGGCGCCGCGGCGGCGAGCGAGTCAAGTTCGTCGTTCGAAAGCGCCGGGACGTGCGTCAGGGCGCCGCGATCGCCGACATCCGGCAGCGTGCAAACCGCGGTCACGTAGCGCGCGGCGAATTCGCGCCAGTAGCCGAACAGAGGTGGGAGCGCCGTGCCCACTTCACCCGCCCCGAGCTGCAGAAGTCCGTGGCCGGAGCCGCGAGTAAAAGACTCCTCGATTCTGAGCGACAGATCGGGAGGCAACGCCGGCGCATCGTCAAGCTGCGCGAGCAGCAGACGGCCGTGGGGTGTCAGGACGGGGCCGAGCGCTGTCCTCACCATGGACGTCGTCGTTGCCGTAGCGATCCCCCCCGAGGCGAATTCTAATTGCCACTCAACGGGATCGCGCTATCCTCATAACCCAAAGGTCGGGGGTTCAAATCCCCCCCGCAACCAACCGCTATCGGGGTTTCGGCGCTCGCCGGAACCACCGTTGTGGTCTTATCCAGGACAGGGGCGCAGCGAACTACGGCGCTTGCCGCATTTGGCCTGCGGTGCGCGCGAGTTCGTCCCGCCAGTTGAGGAAGACGCGCAGCTCGCGGCCGGAGCGGCTCGTGTCCACCGGGCGGACCACCAGGAACCGTCCGTCAGCCGACACATCATAGGCGGGGCGGCCGGCAGCGCCCGCCTCGAAGGCCCACTGAAACAGTGCGCGCGGCGACGCGACACGCAAGCCCGACGTGGTGCGAACGATCGCGGCGAGCATCTGGTTGCCTGACCGAAGGAAGATCTCCCCGCCATCCCGCCGCCAGACGGGTTCAGTGCCTCCCTGCGTCGATACCCGCACGGCGCTTCCAGGGTCGGACACCGGCGCGATGTAGACCTCGTCACTCCCCGACACGTCGGAGACGTACGCGAGCAGCCGGCCGTTCGGCGACAACGTCGGCGCGGTTTCGTTGGCCGGCGATGCCAGGAACGTGCGCCGGCTGTGGTCCGTCGGCCGAAGCAGGCCGATGTCATATCCGCCGCGATCGTCGGATTGGACGTACGCGACGAGGGCTCCGTCGGCGGATGCCGACGCGGGAGCCTGGCGCCGCTCATCGGTGGTCAACCGCTCGTCTCCGCTGCCTCTGCCCGTCGCCTTCCAGAACAGGTTGGGACGGCCGCCGCGGCTCGCGCTGAACAGGATGCGCCCGTCGCCCGACCAGGCCGGCGTCGAACCGCCCTCGAACGTGAACTCGGTCAGCGTGTTGGTCGCGATCTCGTACGTCCAGATCTCCTCGCGCGGGCCGCCGATTGTCACCGCGACCATCCGACCGTTGGGTGACACGCGCGGCTCCGCGTACGCGCGCGGGGGCGCCGCCAGAGGCTCGAGGTGCCCGCGTTGGTTCACCCACGCGAGCGTCCGGGCCGATTCGTGGGCTCCGCCAGCCAGATACACGATGCTGCCCGCACGCGACACCGCGATCCCACCCGCACCGTCGAGCGACTCGACCACGCCGTCGAGCACCGCGGTCGGCGTGCCGCTGATGCTCCCCGCAGACGCGTCGAACGCGACCGTGTACACCGAACCGCCGCGCATGTACAGCAGCCGGCCGGGATCGAGATAGTGCGGGTTCGTCCCGCCCCGCACCAGCGTCCGCCGATCCGTGCTGCCCAGCCTCTGCATCACGATCTCGGCATCGTCCCAACTCCCCGCGGCGCTCGCGGAGTAGATCACATCCTTGCCGCCCGGCAGCACCTCCGGCCAGCGGTGCGAGAATTCGTTGCGGCCGGCGTCGAGCTGCGTGACGGCCCGCGGAGTGCCGCCGTCGGCGGACACTTGCCACAGCGCGGACCCGTTGTTGGGCGCGTACACGATCGTGTGATCGTCTGCCCAGGATCCCCCGAACCCCATCGGGGCCCCGACGATGTCGATCACGGTGCCTCCGGCAGCCGGCACTTTCTTGAGCTTGCCGGAGGCGAAGAACGCGACCCACTGTCCGTCGGGCGAGAAGAACGGCGCGACCGCGCCCTCGGTGCCGGGAAGCGGGCTCGCACCTTCGGCGCTCATCGGCCGAACATACAAACGCGAGTCACCGCCCGCGCTGGCGGTGAAGGCGATCGCCGTGTCGTGCGGCGCCAGTGCCACAGCCGGATAATCGAGGCCGGCGATTCGTTCGTTGCCCTGTAGCGCAACCGTGAACTGCACTGCGGGACGACGCCATTCGCCCGACGCGGGTCGCAGGATCCCCAGCGCGGCCGCCCCGACGACTGCGCCGCCGACCGCAGCCGCGGCGACCATCCGCCACGTGCTCCGCGCACCGGCGGGACGCACGGCTGGTTCCGGCGTTGCGCCGTCCGCCTCGACGGGTGCGGGGTGCGCAATCGCATCCTCGATTTCGATCCGGGCGTCGCCGATGTCGCGCAGGCGACGATGGAGTTCCTTTTCGAGGCACCGGGCCAGCAGGCGCCGGATCGAGGCCGGCGTGGCGGCGGGGAGCCGCGACCAATCCGGCTCCCGGGTGAGGACCGCGGCAATGGTGTCCGTCAGGGTGTCGCCGCTGAAGGCCGAACGGCGGGCGAGCATGTCGAACAGCACGCACCCGAAGGCCCAGATGTCGGTGCGCTTGTCGACCGTCTTTCCGCGCGCC
>JANOGJ010000504.1:0-4699 GCA_031405995.1 Acidobacteriota bacterium | reverse complement strand
TCGAATTCGATGGGATGAATCTTCATCGCGTCACGATCACGTTGCCAAAACCGTCCACGCGAAACCGAAACCCAGGTGGCACGACGACCGTCGCCTCGCCGCCGGTGACGACCGCGGGGCCCGCGCCGCGCGAGCCCGGCTCGAGGTCGGGCCAGCGGTAGAACGAGACGCGGGTAGTGCGTCCGGCGAAGCGCCCTGGCCGCCGAAACGCCGGCCGAGGCGTGATGGGCGCCCGCACGCGTGCGCGGGGCAGCCTGGGCTTATCGGTGATGCCCGCCGCGGTCACGCGCACCGCCACGACTTCGATGGGGCGCGCCGGATTGGCGTACCCGTACAGGCGCGCGTGGCGCCGGTCGAAGTCCCGGCGGTAGGCCGGCGTGAAGGGCACGGTGATCTCGAACGACTGGCCCACGTACCGGACGTCCACGAGCCGTTCGATGGCGACCCGGCGGCCGGCAAAGCCTTCGGCGCGGAGCTCGCGCCGGCCGCGTGCGACGAGCGGCGCCAGCCGGCCCGCCAGATCGCGGATCGTCACGCGGTCCGACGGCAGCAGCACGCTCGCCGAGTAGTCGCGCCGCATGTCGGCGACGAGCATCCCGAACGCCGACAGCACGCCGGCATGACGAGGCACGAGCACGGTGCCGATGTCGAGCCGGCGGCTAATCTCGCAGGCGTGCATCCCGCCGGCGCCCCCGAACGCCACCAGCGCGAACCGCCGGGGATCGTAGCCGCGCTCGATCGAGACCACCCGGATCGCGCGCTCCATGTTGGCGTTCGCGACGCGGACGATGCCTTCGGCGAGCTCGGGGACGGTGAGGCGGAGCGAGGCCGCCATCCGCGCGGCCACGGCCTCGGTGCGCGCGCGATCGAGTGCCATGCGGCCGCCGAGGAAGAAGTCCGCATCGAGCCGGCCGAGCAACAGGTTGGCGTCGGTGACCGTCAGTTCCGTGCCCGTGCCGTAGCACACAGGCCCGGGCACGGCGCCGGCGCTGCGAGGCCCGACGCGCAGCGCGCCGCCGCTGTCCGTGTAGGCGATCGACCCGCCCCCGGCGCCGACCGTGTGGATGTCGAGCACGGGCAGCCGAATCGGAAAGTCGCCGATGCGCGACTCGGTGGAGGTGGCGACGGCGCCGTCGATCAGGCTCACGTCGGTGGAGGTCCCGCCCATGTCGAACGAAATCACGCGCCGGAACCCGGCGTCGCGCGCCACGGCCCGCGCGCCGACGCAACCGGCGGCGGGGCCGGAGAGCACGGTGCGCACGGCCTGGGCGCGCGCGGCGGCGGCGGAAATCGAGCCGCCGTTCGACTGCATGATCGCGAAGCGCTTCACGCCCATCCGGGAGGCCAGTTCGGTCTCGAGCGTGCCCAGGTACCGATCGATGAGCGGCGTCACGTAGGCGTTGACGACTGTCGGGCTCCACCGCTCGTACTCGCGGTACTCGGGCAGGACTTCGTGTGACGCCGACACCGTCCATCCCGCGCGTCGCAGGCGGTCGGCCGTCCGGCGCTCATGCGCGGCGTTCCGGTAGGCATGCAGGAAGCAGACGGCGACCACGTCAGCGCCGCGCGACGTGAGCTCGGCCGAGAGGCGGCCCACCGCGGCCTCGTCGGGCGCGACGAGCACCTGGCCGTCTCGATCGAGCCGCTCGGCGATCCCGAACGTCAAGCCGGGTTCGACAATCGGCCGGGGCGGCGGCACGAAGACGTTGTAGAGCTCGGGCCGGGTCTGCCGGCCGATGCGCAGCACATCCTCGAACCCTTCGGTGGCGACAAGCGCGACACGCGCGCCCTTGCGCTCGAGCACGGCGTTCGTCGCGACGGTGGAGCCGAGGACGATTTCGAGGGGGTCGTATCGGGCGGCCCCGGCCAGCACCGCCAAGGCGGGCGCCTCCGGCGTGGTGCGGAGCTTGTGGACCACGAGCCCCCGGACCCCGAGGCTGACGAAATCAGTAAACGTCCCGCCGGTGTCGATACCCAGGCGCCGGATCACGGGGGGATTCTACGGTCAAAAAAGAAAAGGCCCGCGCGATAACGCGGGCCTTTACGGGCTGCCTGGCTCCCCAGCTCTTCACGGCACATGCCGCAAATTCAGGCGACCCACATACGCTCCTACGCAAGTGCCGTGCCGACTTCAACCCGCGTGATTTCGACGGCCAATGCGCTGGAAGGCCCTGGACCAGCGTGTAGGAAGTTCCTGCGTTGTCGCAAAGATTACAGGGGACCAGAAGGCCAAAATCGTACTTACACTATCGCGCCTTCCGGGTACTGCAGGGCGAGCCGCAGTTCCTTGGCGAGCTGATCGACGGTTGAGCCCGATCGCTTCCAGGCCCCCTCTGTTTCGAACCGCAGATCCCCGATGCGGCGGCCCCAGGGCGCGATGACCCGCCCAATCGCCCGGAAGTCCGCCCGGTCCGCGTGCAGCTGGTCCAGGCGACGGACGATATCCGGGGCGACGCGAATGAAGGCGCGGAGGGCCGACGCCGACCGGATGCTGTATTTCCGGCCGTTCCAGGCCGCGCCGAAGACGACCGCGACCTGCCGGAAATAATTCACGTAAAAGCGCTTGGCTTCCTCGCGGAACTGGTCGCCCTTGCGCCCCGGGCCGAACGCCTCGGCCGAACACAGCTTCGTCCGCTCCTGCGCGAGCGGCGCCTGGGCCACCCGGCCGCGTCCGACCCCGAGCAACTTGATCTCACCGCAGAGCGGCGACTCCTCCCGCTCGCTGAGCGCGCGCACGACGTCGTGCGCGGCCGCCATGTTCTCGTCGCGATACAACTGCCGTCCTGAGAGGGAGACCAGGTGCGACGCGTTCAGTCGCGTGTGCTTCGCGTTGATCGTCACGAACATCTGGACGACGTGATCTTCGGGGAGCCGGTCGAAGATGATGGCCGGCACCGTGAAGTTCTCGTCGCCAAAGTGTTCGATGCCCGCGTGAAGCGCGAGCAGACGGTGCTGCCCGTCAATCGCGCGCAGGACGCCCTCGCGTTCCGGCACCTTCAGGATGCCGAGCGACGGCTCGCCGGGCATGGGCTCGAACTTGAGCGGCTCGTCGCACGAAATGATGACGGCGCCCGGAATCGACGGGAGGTCGCGCGCCTGCCGGCACTGTTCGTAGTACCCCACCAACTCGTCGATTTTTTTGCGGATTATCTGGCGCTGGTACGCTTTTTCATTAGAGGCAATTCGTCGCTCGAGCAGATCCCAGCGGACCTTCGACTGACGCGTGCTGCCGCGCACGCCGGGCGCGGTCCCGTGCTCGCCGTAGCTCAGGACCTCGAAGCGCACGAGCTTGTCGATGTCCGTAGCGGTCAGGGAAGCCTGATAGAATTGCACGCCAAATTGCTGCATCCGAAGCGCGGCGACACTGATCATGTGCGGGCGGGGACCCCTTTCGTGTCCCAAGGAACCATTGCGGTGTCGGCGGGATTCTATGTGCCACGGGTGCCGATCTCAAGCCTTCCCCTCCCGGTTTCCGTGGAACTGTCCGAAGCCGGACAGTTTGAGTCCTGGACCACCAAGTGATTGTTCGTGAAGGAGTTGATTCGATGAGCACCCCCAGAAATCCTCGCCGGCGACTGTGGACGTTCCTAGTGGGCCTGGCAGTTTTTGGCCTGGCCGCCATCGGGACCCCCGCCCAGCAGTGGGTAACCGAGACCCGGGACCCGAAACAGACCCAGGACGAAGATTTCGCGAAGGCGTATCGCGAGTGGACCGGCGAGCCGCGCTTCGGCAGTCCGCTCGTCGATCATCTGCCGAGGGTGCCCGGCATCCCGAGCCCCAAGGACTCGCTCGGGTATCACGTCGGCGCGCCGCAGAAGCTGACCTACTACGCCGACGCGCTGAAGTACTACCGCCAGCTTGCCGCCGCGACGCCGCGCGTCCGCGTCGAGCTCATCGGAAAATCCGACGAGGGCCGCGATCTCGTCGTCGTCTGGGTCTCCTCTGAAGCCAACATGAAGAACCTGCAGCTGAACCGCGACAACCTCGCGAAGGTCGCGGACCCGCGCGGGATGTCCGACGCGCAGATCAAACAGCTCATCGCCACGACGAAGCCGAACTATCACCTGATGGGCGGGCTGCACAGCGGCGAAACCGGGCCGTCAGAAATGCTGATGGAGCTCGTGTACCGGCTCGCCACCGAGACGTCGCCGTTCATCTCGCAGATTCGCGACAACGTGTACGTATCGATTACGCCGGTGGCGGACGCCGACGGGCGCGATCGCAACGTCGACTGGTTCTATCGCGGCCAGGAGATGGCGCAAATCGCGGGCCCCGGCGGCGGAGCGGGCGGCGGGGGCGGCGTGCCCTATTGGGGCAAGTACGTCTATCACGACAACAACCGCGACATTAACCTCTCGCAGGTGCAGATGCGCGCGCTCGCCGATTGGTACTTCACGGCGCATCCGCCGATCATGCACGACCTGCACGAATCCCTGTCGCTCCTGTACACCTACAGTGGCGGTCCCCCGCAGAATCCGAATCTCGACCCGATGCTGTTCGCCGAGCTGTCCTTCTTCTCGAACTGGGAGCTCGCGCAAATGACGAAGTGGGGCATGCCGGGCGTGTACACGCATGCGTTCATGGACGGCTGGTCGCCCGGGTATCTCGGATCGGTGGCCTACAACCACAACGGCCTGATGCGCATGTACGAGACGCAGTCGGGCAACGATTTCGGATCGTCAGCCGCGGCGCCTGCCGC
>JANOGJ010000501.1:0-1541 GCA_031405995.1 Acidobacteriota bacterium | reverse complement strand
AACTTGCGCGGCTTGCCCTCGAGGTCGGTCATCCACACGTCGCTCAACGCCGCGTCATCGACCTTGGTGTTCGGCCGCGTGACGAACGCAATGCGCGTTGAGTCCGGCGACCATTGCGGGTCGCTCGCGACGAACGCGCCTTCGGTCAGTCGCTTCTCCTTGCCAGACTCGATGTCCAGGTACCACAGGTGGGTCCAGCGGAAGGTCGAATCGACGACGTCGGCGTCGTCGCGCTCGCGGCGGCGGCGCCGGTCCTCGGCGGTGAGCGGATCGGGCGCGGCAAAAAGGAGCTTCTTGCCGTCCGGGGAGATCGAGAAGTCCGAGATGCCGGCCTCATGTTTGGTCGCGGCCCACGCCTCGCCGCCGTCGGTGTACATGAAGAACACTTGGCTGCCCGGGCCGTCGGCCTCGGCGGCCGCTCCGCCGGCCGGGGGCGCGGACGCCTGGGGTCGGGACGAGAGAAAGGCGATCTTGCTGGCGTCAGGGAACCAGGCGGGCGCCGTCGTGTTGTCGGTGCCAAACGTCAGCTGCCGGGCGCCGGTGCCGTCCATCCGCACGCGCCAGATGTGCGTCCGCGTGCGCAACTGCGCGTCGTCCCAGTCGCGAGCGGTGCGGGTGTAGAGCACCCACTGGTCGTCGGGCGATATCGCCGGGCTGCCGACGTTGACGAAACTAAAGGTGTCCTTGGCCGCCATCAGGCGGGGCGCGGGCTGGGCGCCGAGCAGGGCGATGGCGAATACGACGACGAACAGGCGTCCAACTGACATGGGGCCTCCAGGCGGCTAAGTATTGATCATTGGCCATTGGCCATTGGCTATTGGTCATTGCATTGGGCCATTGGTTATTGACCATTGCATTGGGCATTGACCATTCATTGCCTCATTGCCCCCCCGTGCCAGAGATAAGATTCCTCCCGTGCCAATTCAAGCCGGTACGCGGCTCGGACCCTACGAGGTGGGGGCCCAGATTGGCGCCGGCGGCATGGGTGAGGTCTACAAGGCGCGCGATGCGCGCCTGCAGCGTGACGTCGCCGTGAAGGTGCTGCCCGAAAGCGTCGCGCGCGATCCGGAACGACGCGCCCGGTTCGAGCGCGAGGCGCAGGCGGTGGCCGCGCTGTCGCACCCGAATGTGCTCGCGATTTTCGACACGGGCTCGCACGACGGCCAGCTCTACGCGGTGACGGAGCTGCTCGAGGGTGAGACCCTGCGCGATCGGCTGAAACAGGGCGCGATTCCGGCCCGCAAGGCGATCGAGTGGGCGGTGCAGATCGCCCGGGGCCTTTCGGCGGCCCACGACAAGCACCTCATCCACCGCGATCTGAAGCCGGAGAACATCTTTCTGCTCGCCGACGGCCGCGTGAAGATCCTCGATTTCGGTTTGGCGCGCCATTCGCAGGAGATGAGCGCCACCGGCGCGACGGAAACCGTCGCCGCGGTCACCGGCGCCGGCGTGGTCCTCGGCACCGTCGGCTACATGGCGCCCGAGCAGGTGCGGGGTCAGGCCGCTGACGCGCGCGCGGATCTCTTCGCGTTCGGCGCCGT
>JANOGJ010000493.1:0-4698 GCA_031405995.1 Acidobacteriota bacterium | reverse complement strand
CGATGCGCGAGCGCGCCGCCGAAGAACCTCAGGACGAACATCAGGCCGGCGGTGTAGACCAGGAAGAGAATGCCTTGAAGACCCGTCAAGGCGCTCATGACCGAGGGGAACCACTGGTCGGGCCCGAGTTCGGTCGCCGCCGTGAGCCACATCGCCGCGAAGAGCAGCAGGAAGATCGGGTTCAGCGCCTCGCGCCACATCGTACCGGTGGAGACGTTCGAGACCACCCGCTCCGTCTGCGGGTACGTCTGTGACATCGCCATGAACAGGTAGGCGACGGCGGGCACGACAATGCATCCGAGCTTCAACTGCCAGCTGGCACCCATGCCCGTCAACGCGTAGGCGAGGAGCCCACCGATGATGATGCCGCCCGGCCACCAGGCGTGGAGCACGTTCAGCTTCTTCGTCTTGTCGTCCTTGTAGAGGGTGGCAATGAGCGGGTTGATCACGCCCTCGACGAGACCCTGCGACAGCCCCATGATCAGGAAGCCCGCATAGAGGAGCGTCGTGCCCGTCTCGTCGAAGATCGACGCGACCGGGCCGGCAGGGAGCGGCGCGAAGATGACCATCGCGACGCCGACGATGTAGCCGATCGCGGAGAGGACATGCAGGCTGCGCATGCCGACGGCGTCGACGAGCCCGCCGCTGATGAAGATGGCGATCGTGAACGCCCAGAACGCCGGGCTCCAGATCGCGCCCATCTGTTCCTTGGTCACCTGGAAGGCGCCGCTCATGGCGCCCTCGATGTCGCCGCGAATGGAGAACACCATTGACGTCGTCACCAGCGACACACAGCTTGTGACGAAGAGCCTGGTCTTGTTCATCATCAGTCTCCCTGTCCCGGAATCGCGCATAGTCTATACTGCGGCACTTCCGTGAGGATGGTCCTATGAACCCTGGCGTCACTCGGCTGGCTTGCGCGGCGTTCTGCGTTCTTGTGGGTGGTACGGTCGCGTTCTCCCAAGGCCAGGGCCGGGGCGGCGGCCGCGGCGGCGCGCCGATTCCGTTCGACGATCACGTCGGGTTTCGACAGATCTTCGACGGGCAGAGCCTCGGGCAGTGGGACGGCGACCCCACCTTCTGGCGCGTCGAGGCCGGCGCAATCGTCGGCGAGACGACGGCGCAGAAGCCGCTGAAGGACAATACGTTCATGGTCTGGCGTGGGGGCGAGCCGGCGGACTTCGAGCTCAAGCTGGAGTGCCGCATCAGCGCGACCAACAGCGGCGTGCAATACCGGAGTACCGAGCTCACCGAGGTCGGGAAGTGGGTGCTCAAGGGCTACCAGGCGGACATCGACTTCGACAACCAGTACACCGGCATGCTGTACGAGGAACGCGGACGCGGGTTCCTGGCGCCACGCGGCACGTTCGGCTACGTCGGACCGGGCCAGCGTGGGCGACTGGGCGCGCTCGAGGGCAGCGAGGCGCTGAAGGCCTTCATCAAACAGAACGACTGGAATCAGTTCCACGTGGTCGCCCGCGGCAACGTCCTGGTCCATATACTCAACGGGCACGTGACGGCGCTGTTCCTCGACGATGACGTCGTGGGCCGGGCGATGAAGGGACTGATCGGATTGCAGATACATGTCGGCACTCCGATGAAGGTGGAGTTTCGGAATATCTGGCTGAAGACGCTCTGAGCGGAGGACCTGACCGATGCGCGTGGCCATGCACAACTGGATGAGGGCGGAGCCGATTGAGATCACCATCGCCCGGCTCGCCAAAAGCAAGTACGACGCGATCGAGATCAGCGGCGAGCCCGAGCGCTACAACACGAAGGACGTCGGCAAGCTGCTCAAGGACCTCCGCGTCGCGTGCTGGGGCGCGGTGACGCTCATGCTCGGTGAGCGCAACCTCCTGGCCGCCGACGAGCAGCGCCGCGCGCTGTCCGTGAAATACGTCAAGGACACCATCACGATGGTCAAGGAGCTGGGCGGCGAGGAAATCACGATCGTGCCCGGCACGGTCGGCAAGCTCATCCCCGACGGGTCGCCGGACGAGGAGTGGCAGTGGGCCGTCCAAAGCCTCAAGCAGTGCTACGAGCACGGCATGAAGGAGGGCGTGCGGCTGGCGCTCGAGCCGCTCAACCGGTTTGAAACCTACTTCCTCAACCGGCACGACCAGGCCCTCCTGCTCGCCAAGACGGTCGGCCCGGAGTGCGGGGTCTGCCACGACGCCTTTCACATGAACATCGAGGAACGAGACTTTCTCCAGGCGATTCGCAACACCAAGGGGCGCCTGAACGACTTTCACGTCGCGGACAACAACCGGATGGCGGCCGGCATGGGCGCGATCAACTGGAAGGGCGTCATCGACACGCTGAAGGAGATTGGCTACACGGGCGCACTCACGGTCGAGTTCGTGGCGCCGCTCGATCGCACGCCGGCCAACCCGTACACGAACATGCTCGAAGCCGGCAGCGTTGAGATGACGCCCGACGAACGGAAGTTTTTGATCGACCACGGGACGGGCGACCTGTCGGACGAGTTCTACACGTGGCTCGTGGACGAGACGGTCAAGACGCTGCGCCAGAACATGTGAGCCGGCCGCTCACATGAAGAACGTCCTGCTTATCGGCACGCTCGACACGAAGGGCCCGGAGGTCGCGTACCTGCGCGACCGCGTCCAGGCGTTCGGCGTCGGGACGATCGTGGCCGATTCCGGCATTCTCGGCGAGCCGCTCGACATCACGCCCGACATCACGCGCGCGGAGGTCGCGCGCCGCGGCGGCACGACCATCGAGACCCTACGGAACGCCGGCAGCCGCGGCAAGGCCGTCCACGGGATGCTCGCGGGCCTGCGGCAGGTCTCGCTCGATCTGTATCGCGAGGGGCGTCTGGACGGCGTCGCCGCGCTCGGGGGCGCCGAAGGCGCGGTCCTCGGCGCCAGCGCCATGACGAGCCTCCCTATCGGCGTGCCCAAAGTCATCGTCACGCCGATTGCTTCGGGACACCGCCGGTTCGGTCCGCTCGTCGGCACCAAGGACGTCATGGTCGTACATTCGGTCATCGACATCCTGGGACTCAACCCGATCAGCCGGGCCATTTTTGACAACGTCGCGGCGGCGCTCGCCGGCATGGCCCTGCACGCGCGCCCGCTCACGTTCACGTCCGACGTCCGCCGGATCGCGATCACGATGCTCGGCAACACGACCGCGGCCGTGATGATGATCCGCGACGCCCTGCTCGAGCACGGCTTCGAATCGGTCATCTTCCATTCGAACGGCGTCGGCGGGACGGCCATGGAGGAACTGGCCGCCGACGGTCTTTTTGCCGGCGTGATTGATTTCACGACCGACGAGCTGGCCGACGAGCTGGTGGGCGGGTTCCACGCGGCGGGACCCGATCGACTTCGCGCGATCGGGCGCCTGGGCCTCCCGCAGGTTGTGGTCCCCGGGTGCATCGACTTCTCGGTGCACGGCCGCCCCGACGCCATCCCTCCGGCCTTGCAGGGCCGGCCGATCTACACCCACAACCCGGAGTTCACGCTCGTCCGCACGCTCCCGGCCGAGATGGTCCGGCTGGGCGGCATCTTCGCGGAGCGTCTCAATGGCGCCACCGGACCCGTCGCCGTGATGGTCCCGACGGAGGGCCTGTCGATCCCGTCGGTGCCTGGCGGTGTGTTCTGGAATCCTGACGCCGACGCCGGCTTTCTCGAGGCGCTGCGGCATCGGCTGCGCCCGGACATTCCCGTTTATACTCGGCGCTGCCATGTCAACGCCCCCGAGTTCGCGCGGGCCGTGGTCGACCAGTTCCTGGTGCTGCTGAGGCAAACATGACCGTTCCGATTCCCGTGACCCTGCGCTCGCACAACATGGCGGACCTGGCCTATCCGGACATCCAGGCCTATCTCAAAGCGTGCGACCTCGTGCTCGTGCCGATCGCGAGCACCGGGCAGCACGGCCCGCATCTGCCGCTCTCGACCGACACCGTCACCGCCGTCCAGGTGGCCTCGCGCGTCGCGAAGATCAACAACATGCTGCACACCCCGGCCATCTGGACCGGGTACTCGCCGCAGCACATGGCGGGCCCGGGCGAAGGGCGCGGCACGATCACGGTGCGCGCCTCGACGTTGCAGGCGCTGATGTATGACGTGGCGAGGAGTTTGATCCACCACGGCTTCAACAAGATCCTGTTCATCAACGGCCACGGATCGAATGTCAAGGTCGTCGACCCGGTGCTCCGCAAGATTCGGTACGACACCGGCGCGATGGTCGGGTTCTGCAACCCGTACATGGAGCGGTACGTCGGACTCCTGCAAGGCCTTATGGAGAATCCAGCCGACGAGACGCCCGGCTGGCACGCCAGCGAACTCGAGACCTCGCAGATGCTCGCGAACGACGAGAGCCTCGTGCGCATGGACCGGGCGGTCAAGACGCTCACCCAGATTCCGCAGTGGCTGCCGAAGGAGTTCGGTAAAAAGGACGGGGCGCCCGACATTCAGTTCGAGGGTTACAGCTACTTCAACTTTCCGATGGACCATCACGAGTTCACCGACACCGGCGTCATCGGCAACCCGGAGCGCGCCACGAAAGAAAAGGGCGAAGAGGCCTTCCGGCGGTACTCCGAGCATGTGGCCCGCGCCGTGGCGGCGCTGCTCGACGTCAACGTGACGGTCCACAGCCGGGAATTCAGGGATCGAGTCTGAGCGATCTTCCACCCGACACGCTTCGCGCGATCGATTTGGTGGTCGGCGCCGA
>JANOGJ010000456.1:0-6717 GCA_031405995.1 Acidobacteriota bacterium | reverse complement strand
ATTCGTGCTCGACACGCTGAAGCTGGGGGAACGCCGTCACGCGCACGGTCAGGACTGCCAAGCTCGAAGGATCGAATCCAAGCGGTCGAGCCGTCAGCCTTGCCAGCGTTTCGCCCAGAAGCGTAGCGGCGACCACGAGATCAAACGCCAAAGCCAGTTGAGCGGCAGCAACGACCTTCTGGATTCTGACCTGACGCGACGTGATGAGCTTGGTCGACTCGCTGCCGAGCTCCGTTGGATTAGAAGCGCCCACCAATAGCGCTGGCAAGACGCCGCATGCAAGCGATGTCGCGACAACGACGCCGAGTCCGGCGGTCAGCGCGACGAGGTTGAGCGGCGGTAGGGTTCCCCCGGTCAACTCGTACGGCGCGCTGGCCGTAATGACGGGATGAAGGGCGATGGCGACCGAGAGCCCGCAAGCGGCTGCGATCACAATCTTGGAAAGGTGCTCCATGCCAAGCTGAGTGGCTATCGCTCGGCGAGTGGCACCAAGGGCGATTCGAAGCCCTGTTTCACGTCGTCGCGCTTGAGCTTCACTCAATGAAATGCCGGCCACGCTCGTGCACGTCATCAACAGCAGGACGACCGCCGTTCCCGCCAGGAGCCACGTCGGAGGGGCAGTCCGGCCAACGATTTCTTCACGAAGCGGCACGATTCGAGCGGTGGTCGGTAAACTTTGATTGAGCGACGCAGGGACGAGCTTGCCAGCGACGGCCGCCGCGTTGTCGACGGCGACACCTTTCTTCAGCCGGCCGACGACATAGACCGACGGTCGGTTGTCATAGCTGGCCGACCGTCGGTAGTTACCGATGGGCCACAAGAACTCGGGAGCTTCGCCGCGGAGCCTGAAACCCGGGCGGAGAACGCCGGCAATGGTATAGGCCTGGGGGGAACTGACGAAGGAGCTCAGGACGACCGTTTGGCCGATGACGTCGTTCTTCCCGCCGTACCGACGTATCCAACAGTCGTAGGACAAGAGAACGGCAAGAGTTATCCGTTCATCGTCGTCCGTTCCAAAAAGCTGACCCAACGCCGCCTGCGCCCCGAGCACACGCAGGAGCGAACTCGAAACAAACCAAGCCTCCACGGTGTCCGTCGCCGGATCGCCCAGAACCGGGCGCGCCCTCGCCCAGGCGCCGACTTCTTCGAACGCGCCGGCCCCTTGAAGACTGTGCCACCCGGCCCAAGACACAGCGCCTCGGTTCCAGCGATCATCGGACGCCGTCGTCCGAACACCAGGCGTCACCGCGTAAATGGCCACGAGCCGCTCGGAATCCGGGAACGTGAGTGGTCGAAAAATGACCAGATCAATGACCGTGAGAATTGTGCAGAAGGCAGCGACCCCGGCGGCAACCACGATGAGTGAAACAAACGTCGAAAGGGGATGACGAACCGCACGACGAAACGTCTGGCGAAGACTGACGGCTACCGGTGGCACAGGCGCACGCGAACTGCCTCTTCAGGTGCATCCTGAGGCATATCGTCGAATCTGATGGACGAGGGAGAAGGAACACTAGAGGCGTCCCTTTCCCCCGACGATTTACTCAACCTCAGTGCTGGTTCGCCGCGAGCGAAGCAAGGAGGTCGTGGTCGACCTTGAAATGGGCCACCACCGATCGGGCGCAACGACCAATCACTTGAATCGCTGCGCGCTGCTCATTGACCCTGACCGTGTTATTCGCCACCATCGCGGCCAAACGTCCGACATCGCGGGTTGTCACCGCCGCACTGACTGCATCGATCGGATCGGGGGCACATCCGTGATCCCACTCGGGCGCACAGGTGCCGTATCGGCAGTCTGTGTGGGGTGGACCGCCCGCGATCTTCGGCTCGAAGTCGAAGGCCTTATGCGTGGGAGTGCTCGAATCGCAGCCGACCTCGTCCATACCACAATACAAGGTGCAGCCAGTGCCCTCTGCCCGTGAGCCTGTTCTGAGATCGCCCCACACGCCCACGCTGACGGTCGCAATCGCCGCCGCGATCGCGAACTGCTTGACGCCCCGGCGCGGTCTCTTTCTAGTCATCTTCATGACCTCCCCCTTTTCTGAACCAAGCGCGGCCGCCACACTTCAACTTGACTACCAGATTTCGCTGTCGCGCCTTTCGTGCGGCTGGTCAGCAACAGTTGAGGTGCCAGCCCCCAGAGCGCCCGATCAAAACGACGGCTGGCGATGACGTCACCTGTTTTCAACGACACCGCCTCCAGAACGGAATCCCAGTTGCGTTCGAGCCAGTGCAGCTCGATTGGATGTTCGCCCGCCAGTTCTTCCGGATTCCACTTGGGATCGGCGTCTCTCAGGAGAATCCACAACAGATCGGCCTCTTCCCAGACTGCCTGAATCAGAGGAACAGGTTTCTCCCTGGGACCCTGCCACCGCATCGATTCTCGGAACCAGCTGGAGGCGACAACGATCTCGGCGACTTTCGTCCTCGTCTTTGGGTCCCACCGCTCCAGCGCATAACGTCCAAAATGGGCGCTCCAGATCGTGCCGTCGTGGCTTGGCGCAGCGCGCCGCTCGTACCTGAGCGGCTGGTCCGCTCGAAACGTCTCATCAGTCGAACCGAATGAACTCAGGATGCGCCCGCTGTGATCGAGAATGTGAAGCGGCTGACCAACATGTTCAGGCGTTCGAATCTGTCCGGCGTGCAAATAGCGATCGCCAGGCAGCAACAGCATTGGTCGGGCCTGAAACGCCCGCGCATCAATGGGCTTGAGATTCCGGTCGAATCGAGAAAGGGTCCGCGTGAGAATGTCGTAGACGACCAACGTGCCGTCGGGTGCGGTCAAGACGCCAGTAACGGATTGGAAGGCTCCGCCGGCACCACCATCGACCAGTCGGGCGATCCTTCCATCTGTGTTGAAAACAATCAGTCGTGTGCGATCCGCGGACGCCAGGAAGTAGCGACCGGAGTTGTCGCTCGATACGATGGGACCCGTATCGGGCAGCAGGCCAGGATGCGACGCGTCCGAAAGAGTGACAACAGGAACCAACTGAATGTCACAGTTTGACCTGCAGGGATTACTTTGATCAGCGGTGCTGCGAGCATGCGCGCTGCCCAGCGCGAGCCCCGCCAAGATCAGCACCGTTAAAAGGCTGCTGAAGTCTTGACAGATGCGTGACCGAGGTCGCTCTTGGAGTACGGCGCGACCAATACGGCGGACGCAATTCGGAGTGTCGCGGTCAACCGGAAGGTTGGACGGCATACCAATAACTCCCAGGCGGTATGGCCTATCTACCGTGAGATCGTCAGCGGGGACGAACGGCAACTTAGCCTAGCTGGGCCTCGCTTGCGACGTCAAGCGCTCGTAGGTGCCGGGCCAAGCCCAGCACCCGCTCGTACGCCACGCAGGTGACGACGCCGCCCGGCGAGCGTGGCGAAGGCGCCACGGCTCCAGCGTTTTCAGTTCGCGGTGCTCTGGAGGGAAGAGTGAACGGCCGGTTGGCTTAGAGCCAACGCGAGCGCTTGAAGGCCATGTACAGCCCGGCGCATCCCGCCACCATCAGGCCCACCGCAAACGGATACCCGTACCGCCAATTGAGCTCCGGCATGTACGTGAAGTTCATGCCGTAGAGGCCCGCCAGCATCGTCGGGACCGCGATGATGGCCGCCCAGGCGGCGAGGCGCTTGGTGCCTTCGCTCTGGGACATGGACACCAGCGAGAGGTTGGCTTCGAGCGCGGTCGACACCATCTGCGACAGCCCGTCGAGCATCTCGTTGAGGCGCGCGACGTGGCCGTAGACATCGCGGAATTAGGGCCGCGTGTCCTCCTGGACGATGTCATTGTCGAACGGCATGAGGCGGTTGCAGACGTCGAGGAGAGGGCTGATCGTCCGCTTCACAGTCAGCACGTCGCGCTTGAGGTTGTAGATCTGCTCCGTGGACTGGCGGCCGAAGCGTCCCCCGAAAATCTCGGCCTCGACGACGACGAAGTCCAAAAGCGCATAGAGGACGAACGCGGGCCCCTGCGCGAGCAGTTTCGGGACCGACTCGCAGCGGCCCCGCAGTCCGACATGCGAAAGCTGCGACCCGTGCCGCATGGTCATGACGTAGTTGCGTCCGACGAAGAGGTGCGTTTCGCCGCACTCCACGGTGCGGGGATCACCCGACAACTTGACCGACCGCAGCACCACGAACAGCGACGGTGCGCAGCAGCGCCTCGTCGGGATCGACGAGGCCGATCCAGACGAACGTGTCCGGGCGCTGGAGCGCCGTCTGGATGTCGCCCAGCTCGATGTCGCCCGTGCGGACGCCGCGCTCGTACGCCACGCAATTGACGACGCCGCTCTGCGCCCGCGGGGGCAGCGTCGGCGTTTCGGTCTGCGGGGTCATCACGCGACAGTCTAACTCCGGAGGCGCGACTCGCCACTGTGTGACGAGCCTGTGACAAACACCGCCGCGGACCCGGCCGCAATGACGGAGCGCGAACCCGACGGAGTGGCGCTCGGTGAGGTGTCGGATACGGCCGTGTCGATCTGGCGCGCCCAGACCGCCCCGCGTTCCAGCACCGGAAGGGCGAACGCGACCTCGACGTCGCCAGCATTCAACACAATAAGGATGCCGTCCTGGTGCAGGCCGATCGCCCGGCGGGCCGGGTCGTGCCAGTCGGCCTCCGTCATCTCCCCGCCGTCCGGCCGAAGCCAGAGCGCGTCGACGCCGTCCTGGTGCTTCCCGCGTAGAAACGCGCGCTGTCGCAGCGCCGGGTGCGATCGCCGCAGCGCCACGAGCCGGCAGACGAACTCGAAGAACGCCCGTTCGTCCTGCGCGAGATTCCAGTCGGTCCAGCTGACCGGTCCGTCCAGGCAGTAGGCGTTGTTGTTGCCGGCCTGGCTGCGGCCGACCTCGTCGCCGCCGGAAATCATCGGGACGCCCTGCGACACGAGGAGCGTGAGCAGCAGGTTGTGTCGATGGCGTCGGCGCAGCTCGCGGGTGTCCGCGCGGGTCGCCGGCCCTTCCTCACCCGAGTTCCAGCTGAAGTTCTGCGCTTCGCCGTCGAGGTTGCCTTCGCCGTTCGCCTCGTTGTGCCGGCGTTCGTAGGAGACGAGGTCCGTGAGCGTGAACCCGTCGTGGGCGGTCACGTAGTTGAGGCTCGCCTGCGGCGTTCGGCCCGGCGCGCCGAACAGATCCCGGCTTCCCGTGAGGCGCGTCGCGAGCTCCGGCAGCATGCCGGTGTCGCCGCGCCAGAAGCGCCGGACCGTGTCGCGGTACCGCGCGTTCCACTCCGCCCAGCCTGAGGGAAACGCGCCGAGGTGATAGCCGCCCGGCGCCGCGTCCCACGGCTCGGCGATGAGCTTCACCGGCGCGAGCACCGGGTCCGCCTGGATCGCGGCAAAAAGAGCGGGAAGGCCCTCGACCGCATCCGCGCCGCGCGCCAGGGCCGGCGCGAGATCGAATCGGAAGCCGTCCACGTGCATGTCCCGCACCCAATAGCGCAGGCTGTCCATCAGGAGCTGCCGCGCAGGCCGCGACCGCATGTCCACCGTGTTGCCGCAGCCGGTGAAGTTCTCGTAGCGGGATCGGCGGCCGGGCTCCAGCCGGTAGTACGCGGCGTTGTCGATCCCGCGGAAGGACAGGTGCGGCCCCAGGTGATCGCCCTCCGCGGTGTGGTTGAACACGACGTCGAGGATCACTTCGAGGCCCGCCGCGTGCAGCGCTTTGACCATCGTCTTGAACTCGCGCACGGCGGACACGGGCGACGTCGAAACGGCAAACCGCGGATCGGGGGCAAAAAAGGACAGCGTGTTGTAGCCCCAGTAGTTCGTCAGGCCGCGACGCACCAGGACCGGCTCGTCGGCATGCGCGTGAACGGGCAGGAGTTCCACGGCGGTGACGCCCAGCTTCAGAAGATGATCGATGGCCCCGGGCGATGCCAGGCCGAGGTACGACCCCCTCTTTCCCGCATCCACCGCCGGATGCCGTGCGGTCATGCCCTTGACGTGCGCTTCGTAGATGACCGTGTCGGTCCATGCGGTCCGCGGCGGCCGGTCGCCCTCCCAATCAAAGGACGAATCCGAGACGGCTCCGAGGGGCGCGTAGGGCGCGCTGTCAGTCGTTTCCGCCGGGCCGTCACCATCCGTGCCGGGCGCGTAGGCGAGGAGGGACGGGTGCCACAGCGGTGCGCGGCCGATCGCGCGCGTGTACGGATCGAGGAGGACCTTCGTGGGGTTGAATCGGTGTCCGCTCGCGGGATCCCATGGTCCGAAGACCCGGTAGCCGTAGAGTTGTCCCGGCCCCAGCCCCGGCACATAGCCGTGCCAGACGTCACCGGTGCGTTCGAGCGGGGTCGTTGCGCTCGCTGCGGACGCGTCCGGGGAATTGAACAGGCAGAGATGGACAGCTTCGGCGCCGGCGGAGAAGAGAGCGAAGTGGACGCCGTTCGAGTCGGTCGTCGCGCCAAGCGGCAGCATGGCTGATTCTAGTTTGACAGTTGGACGCCAATAGCCCGATAACCCGATCACTCAATAACTCAATACACATGTCTTCTGTCTCCGACTTCAACTTCGCCCTTCCCGAGTCATTGATCGCGCAGGAGCCCGCGCCCCGCGGTGCCGCGCGTCTGCTTGTCGTCCATCGTGCGAGTGGCACGTGGGAGGAGGCGACGGTCGCGGACCTGCCGCGCTTTCTGGACCGCGGTGATCTCGTCGTCGCCAACGACAGCCGGGTGTTCCCGGCGCGCCTGCTCGGCCGGCGGCTGCCGAGCGGCGGGGCGGTCGAAGG
>JANOGJ010000408.1:0-2553 GCA_031405995.1 Acidobacteriota bacterium | reverse complement strand
AGGCGCAGCAGTGGCTCGATCGCAAAGCGGAGCGAATCGAGATGACCGCCAACCTGTGGGCGAACTCTCTGGTCGATAGCTCGGTCGAGCCCGGTGACGCTGCCCTGTTGCGACGTGCCATCCAGACGCGCCACGAGTCGCTCGCCCGTCAGATGCACGCCGATTCACCCGACTGGCTCACATGGTGGGTCGGCGCACGCCCCTCGGACCCGGCCGGCGCAACTGTTTGGGACGACACAACCTCGATCATCGCCGCGTGGCGAGATGTGCACCACATCGACCCGACTGAGCCAGGGCTCGGCGGCGCTCCCACCCACCTACACGAGCGCGAGCAATGGCTCGACGCGATGGGCGCGGCACTCACCCAACGGGCGTGGCTGAGCGACCGCGATCCACACGTCACCCAGACCGCCATAGCGGCGCTCCCCCCAGTCGAGATCCACGACCGCATCACCCACCTCGACCGACTCTTCGCCGATGCGCCCAGCGACCACAGCCGGATCATCGACGACCTGATCGGTGGCCACCTCACGACTCCGGACCTTCACGCAGCCCTGAGCGAAGCAAGGTCAACGCAGACCGAGCGCGACCGATGGATCCTGGCGAACTGGCCCTACATCGTCGAACGCCACGAACTCCAGCGACTCGCCGAACAACACGACCCCCTCGCCCACTGGCCCACTCCGTTCAAACCAACAGTCGAAGCAGCGCTCAACAAGCTCGCCTCCCGACTCGACCCCAAGTTGCCATCCGAGACCCGGACGCTCGGCGAGCTTCACGCAGCTATCGCTGCGCTGGACCCAGGAGCAAAGCTGCGCGACCTCACGTCACAACTTGTCGCCCTCAACGACCGCCTCCACCGCGTCGAGGCCGAGCGAGCCGCCGAGACGAACCCAGCCCGAGCGTCGCTACTCGTCGCGGAGCAGGCGACACTCCGCGCCAGCCAACACGATGTACGAGCTCAGATCTCAACCGAGCGCGAGGACGTCAACCGTCGGACCTACTCCCCGACCGACCAAAACACGCTGCGCTCGGCGATCGCTCGACGAACCGAAACGATCTACCAGCAGGCACTCAGCGAGCGGCCAGACTGGCTAGTGGGCCTGCTCACCGAACTCGACGACCGCAGCACACTCGACCAACTGCGACCCGCACAGCTTCGGAAGCTGATCATCTACGAGGCGGTGGAAAAGGACCTCGCCTCACAGATCCACACGGCAACCATCAGTCAAGCTCAGCGCGTGCGGTCGACGACACGCACGCTGTAAGTCTCCGCATCGAAACGAGTGCGCTCCACATCGGGCGATCTGCAACAAGCTCCCAGACTCTCAGACATGGATTCTGCGGTTGACATGAAGCGATCCAACTCGTACACTCGCAGACATGACATCTAAGATATCTGCGAGCGAGTCCACTGCTTCCGACTTGACCTTTCTGCCAGCTGATGGCGTGGCCAATGTGGCATTTGCCGTTCCTGCGCTGTTTGCCGTTCGGTTCCAGTTGGAGGCTGACGAACTCTTGGCACGCCTACTCGCCGAGGCGACGTCCTCCGACTTTGATCTGGCGACTTGGGACTCATCGGCAGTCAGCCCGCCGTTCGGAGTGAACCATCGAGGCGACGACGACGCGTGGACCTTGCCGAAACTCAAGATGAGCGACGTAAAGCTCGCGTGTTGGGTGGTCGACAATTGGACCGACACCGGTCGACGGCTAGCAGCCGGGCTTCTCACGCACCCTGAGGGCATCCGAACCAGCGATCTCGCCGATCTCGCCGGGTTCACCGGCGGTATCTCGTCGGCCATGCGCCACGTGGCCGGACGGCTCCGGTCGATCGATCGGGCTCCTTTCTGGTTCGGTGATCCCGCATCGAAGGGTCACGTTCGCGGCCAGCGTCTATGGATCGATACTCAGGGTGAGCCGTACGAGCTGATGCATTCGATTCTCGATGCCCGCTACCCCGACATCCTGGCTGCCGCGAGTCAAGGCGGACTCTGAGATGCCGAAGCGTCCAAATCGGCAGGTCTGCCAGTTGTGTGGGAGCGACGAGGAAGTGACCGTGAGCTCCGAAGGTCCCGATATGTGGGTTTTCACATGCACCGCCCTCAGTCGATATCACGATGCCGAACACGTGTGGCGCACCACGCTCGATAGTTCGTTCCCGGCTGGGCGTGGTGGCCTCGGCCAAGAACTTGGGGTTTACGACGACCTGATCGGGTGCGTGCTGGCGAACGAGCGCGTCGAGTACGGCGTCGTTGAGTTTCGCTACGCCACACGAAATCCGGTCGCGTACCGAGAGTTGGTGGAACGCTACGGGCACGCGAGCCTCGGTCTCGGCGGCCGCCGCTACAGCGCTTCGATGTTCCTCGCACACGCGCTCGGACAGCTCGGCCGTGAGGGCATTCTTCGCTGGTCGTCCACGACCGGCACCGGGTACTGGGACTATCTGACCACGGTGTCAGCCTGGGAGCAGCGCACGGACGAAGGCGAGATGCCCCTGACCTCCTGGGTCGACTTCGCCAGGACGACAGCCAAAGACCCGAACGTCTGGACGCC
>JANOGJ010000393.1:0-2104 GCA_031405995.1 Acidobacteriota bacterium | reverse complement strand
GATCCGTTTGCCGCGAAGACCTCCGCCCTCGTGTTCGACGCGGTGCTGCACACGCGGCCGGCGCCGCCGAGCGTGATCAACCCTCGCGTCCCGCACGAACTGGATCAGATCATCCTGAAGGCCCTGGAGAAGGACCGTGAGTTCCGCTACCAGTCCGCCGCCGAAATGCGGGCGGACTTGAAGCGCCTCAGACGCGAGTCGGGCTCGGTCCATACGCCGGCGGCGCAGGTCCAGGCCGCCGCGAGCGGCGCGACCCTGCCCGCCCCGGCCCCGCGCGCCAAATCGCGCAAGGTGTGGGCGGCAGCCGGCGCCCTGGTGGTGGTCCTTGCCGTCGCCGGCGCGTACCTCGCGTTGAAACCGGCGGCCAACACGATTGACTCGATCGCCGTGTTGCCGTTCGTGTCGAGCGATACCGCGTCCGACTCCGAGTACCTGACCGACGGCATCACGGAAGCGCTGATCAACGGCCTGGCGCAGCTCCCGGATCTGCGCGTCGCCGCCCGCAGCCTCGCGTTCCGCTACAAGAGGCAGCCGGACGTGGACGTTCAGAAGGCCGGGCGTGAGCTCAACGTCGCCGTCGTCGTGACCGGCCGGATCAGCGCGCGCGGCGACCGCCTCGTGATCCAGGCGGACCTGATCCGTGTCGCCGACGGGTCGCAGATCTGGGGCGGCCAGTACAACCGGCCCATCACCGACCTGCTCGCGGTGCAGGAGCAAATCGCCGCCGAGATTCTCGACAAGATCAGTCCGCGGCTCAGCGGTGAGGACAAGCAGCGCGCCATGCGCCGCTACACCGACAACGTGGAGGCCTACCGGCTCTACCTCCAGGGCCGGTACCACTGGAACACCGGCACCATCGAGGGATACCAGAACGCGATCGGCTACTTCCAGAACGCGATCAAGAGCGACGCTAAATACGCGCTGGCGTATGCCGGCCTCGCCGATTCGTACCTGATGCTCGGGGCCTACTGGGTCGAGATGATCGCCGAGGCCAAATCCGCCGCCGTGCAGGCCATCGCCCTCGATCCGAACCTGGCCGAGGCGCATGTCGCGCTCGGGCACATCAAGCTGTGGCTCGACTGGGACTGGGCCGCCGCCGACACGGAGTTCCGGCGGGGCATCGCGCTCGACCCGCGCTCGGCGCTCGCGCGCAATCAGTACGCCATGTACTTGTCGATCCTCGGGCGCACCTCCGAAGCGCTCGCGGAAGCGAGGAGCGCCCAGCAACTCGAGCCGTTGTCGCCGATCGTCAACGCCGACCTCGGCCTGCACCTGCTCTACGCGAACCGGCGCCCGGAGGCGATCGATCAGCTCCGGCGGACGCTCGACCTCGACTCGAACTCCGTCTCGGCCAATCAGGGGCTCGGCATCGCGTACAGCCTCACCGGCCGCCACGAGGAGGCGATTGCCGCATTGGGGCGCGCCCTCGCGCTTTCCCAGAACAGTCCCGTCGTGATGGGGCAGTTGGGCGCGGCCCTGGCCCGCCAGGGCAATCGCGCCGCGGCGGCCAAAATGCTGGCTGATTTGAAGACCCTGTCCGACCGCGCCTACGTGCCGGCGTCCAGCTTCGCGGTCGTGCACGCGGCGCTGGGCGACCACGCCCAGGCGCTCGACTGGCTCGAGCGGGCCTACGACGAGCACGACTTCTCGATGCCGCGGCTCGGCATCGCGCCGTGGTTCCAGCCGCTCCGCGGCGAACCCCGACTGGCGGCGTTGCTCGGCCGCCTGAACCTGCCGCGCTGAACGCGTCTAGCGGAAGCGGTAGGCGGAATCCGTGGGCCGGCGTCCGTCGATCGTGAGCACCTTCATCCCCGGGCCCACGCTGGTGGCCTCCACAAACGTGATGGCGCCCGGCGAGTTCCGCACCTGCTCGAGCGCCATCGAGGCCGAACTGACAATCCGGGGTCCGTTCGGCGTTTCGGCGCGGAAGACCTTGCCGATCCAGTGCGTCCGGAACTGCGCCTCGGTCATCTCGCACACGCCTCGGACGATGACCTCGCGCTCCCGCGCGATGGGGGCGCGGATCAGGATCACGACTCGATCTCCAGAGGGCCAGAACTCACGGTCGCCGAGCAACAGCCGGCGGAGTTCGGGCAGCGTCAGG
>JANOGJ010000356.1:0-7301 GCA_031405995.1 Acidobacteriota bacterium | reverse complement strand
GCACGAGGCGCACGGCTACGCGGCGCGCGAGTCCAACATGCACGTCATGGCGGAGACGATCGCGTGGCTGGACACGTACGTGAAGAACGCAAAGCCAAAATAACGGATAGAGCAGGTTCAGGGTTCAGAGTTCAGGGTTCTCGACGCGCGAACCCTGAAACGTGAACGCTGAACCTGCTCTACACGATCCCCTTGATCTGCTCGAAGTGATGGACGCCGTGACCGGCGATGGTCACGAGCACGTCGCGCGCGTCGATCGTGCCCCGCTCGGGATGCTGGAAGGTCTGCGCGAGCTCGGCGGGCGAGAGTGACCGGGCGAGCGCCAGCGTCATCTGCCGGACGGCGATGAACGCCGCGAGCGCCGTCGGGCCGTCGACCCCGTCGAACTCGCGCACGAGGTCGTCCTGGTTCCACGGCTGGGCGATGTAGCCGGGCACGAACAGGCCGCCACGAAACCGCACGCCGAAAATCTGTTCCCACTGGGAGACGTGCACGATGACCTGGCGCACCGTCCACTTGCCCGGCGCCCAGGGCCGTTGCCAGGTTTCTACTGAAACGCCGGCGATCGTGCGCCGATAGTCCTCGAGCGACGACTGGAGGACGTCCACCGGGTCACGATCACCGACGTACTGCGCGTATGGCGTTGGCATCCCTGTCATCTTCAATCGGCGATCGGCGATCGTCAATCGGAATCGATGAAACGACAATCGGCAATCGACACACGTCGATTGCCGATTACCGATTGCCGTTCTCGATTGCCGCTTCCCGATTACCGATTACCGATTGCTCAGGCGGCTCGTCGCATGGGCTGGCCGGCCACGCTGATCTTCACCTGGCGGCCAGCCATGAGCCTGTCCACCGAGTACGCCCCCGCCCCGGTCATCGTCACCGCGGCGCTCGCGAGCAGCAGCGTCATCGGGTACTCGAACCCCGTCGGCGCGAAAAAGCCGTTGGCGAGGTGCGCGGTCACGACGGCCACGAGCATCGCGAACGCGACGAGCGCGCCGGCGACGCGGGTGAAGGCGCCGGCGAGCAACAGGAGGCCGCCGCCGAGCTCGACCGCCGTGATGAGGACGGCGTTCACGCCCGGGAACGGGACGCCGAGCTGCGTGAGGAAGCCGGTGACGCCGGCGTGGCCGAACAAAGCGAGCTTCTGCCAGCCGTGCATGACGAAGACGACGCCCAGCGCGAGACGAAGAAGGAAGAGGCCGCGGTCGGTCCAGGTGGTGCTCATGATGAGGTCTCCTTGGGTCGCAGTACGTTGAATGAGCGTGTTCACAACTATCGTTAAAACGAATATATGGGCTGCAGCAACTACCCCGGCCGGCGCGCCCGGAGCGTCTCCACGAGATCGCGCAGGTCCGACAACTGGCGCTCGCTCAAGTGGCCAAACTGGCGCTCGTGCAGCGTGTCGACGGGCCCGTCCAGCCGGGCAATGAGGTCCAGGCCCTTGCGCGTGATTCGCGTGCGCACGATGCGCCGGTCGGCGGCGTCGCGCCCGCGCGCGATGAGCCCCCGGCGATCGAGCCGATCCAGCAGCCGCGTCACGTCCGGGTCGTGGCGGATCAGCCGGTCCCCCACCTGGCCGCAGGTCGCGCCTTCCGGGCCCGCCCCCCGCAGGATCCGCAGCACGTTGAACTGCGCCGCCGAGAGGTCCGCCGTCTTCAGGAGATCCGCGGCGTCGCGCTCGAGCTGGGCGGCGGCCTCCACGAGCGCGATGAGCGCGTGCACCTGCGCCACCGTCCTGGGGCTCCGCTTCGGACCCGCAAACTCCCGCGCCGACGCCGCGGTGAGCGGCGCTTTCTCGGGACGGGCGGGGCGGCGGACGCGAGCCATGACGGGATATTAGTCGTTGTAACGATATTTGTCAACAGGACTAAATGCCTGCCCCGGCCGGGGCCCCCGGGCCGCCGCCGGCCGGGCCGACACCGTCACCAGCACGCGGTCGTACCGGCAATCCCGGCGCGCGCTGAAGCCCTCGAGGCTGAGCGTGTCGTGGCCGTCGACCGCCAGCACCCGCTCCAGTTCCGGTCCCTGGCCGGCCGCCGTGACCAGGCGGTAGCGCAGCCGCACCGTCGTCACCAGGCTCTTCGTCGTGGTGAGATCGGCGCGAAAGGACCAGAACTGGTCCGCATCGGTCCCCGGGCTCTCGGCGTCGGCGCGCGACCGAACCGTGCAGGCGTGCTCCCACACCGACGCGCGTCCGATCCGGCCCGGCGCGACCGGCAGCGTCACGCGACCCGTCGACGCGTCGTCCTCGCTCGCCGCCCGATACGCGATCGTCACGGTTGCGCCTTGACGCACAAGCGCTGTGTCGGTTCCGGGGTTCGCGGCCGGAGTTCCGGGGTTCGCGGCTGCGAGAACCGGGAGACCACCTCTGATCACTTGCCCCGCCCGTTCCCCGGTCACTTTTCCATCGCGCACCACGGGCACGCCGTTGACGACGACGTGCGGGATCCCCTCGGGGTAGGCGTGCGGCGCCTCGAACGTCGCGGTGTCACGGACGCGCGCGGGATCCAGGACGACCAGATCGGCGGCTGCGCCCTCGCGGATCACCCCGCGTCCGGGGAACGCGAAGTGCGCGGCGGGCAGCGAGGTCATCTTCCGCACGGCGTCTTCCAGGGAGATGATTTTGCGCTCGCGCACGTACACGCCGAGCACGCGCGCGGTGTTGCCGTACCCGCGCGGGTGCGGAACGCCGACGCCCGCGTCGATCACGCCGGAGTCCGACGCGATGCTCACCATCGGGTGCCTCATGATGCGGGCGATGTCGTCCTCGCTCATGAAGTGATAGACCATCGTCGCGCCGCCGGTGCGCATCAGCAGGCGGGCCGCCTCGAGCTGCGCGTCCGCCGACGCGTCGCCCACGAGCTTCACGGCGACGTCTTTCATCGACAGGCCGCCGAGTGACGGATCGGGCCGGTACGTCGCGACGGTGGCCCAGGACAAGTCGTTGAACCCGCGTTCGGCCAGGAGTTGCTGCATCTCGGTCTTGATCCGCGCCCAGGTCGGCGGGTCGTCCAGCCGCTGGCGCACGCGCGCCTCGCCGCCCTCGAGCGACCAGGCCGGAAACCGGATGTCGAGCGACGAGGATCCGGCCGTGTACGCGTACTGGTCGGCGCCGATCTTCAACCCGCGCCCGATCGCCTCGTCGATGAGCTTGAGCGCGGCCGTGCTCGCGCCCCAGCGGCTTGGGCTGTCCACCTTGAGGTGCGAGATCTGCACGCGCACGCCGCCGATCAGCCGCGCCACCCGGATCGACTCGGCCACGGCCTCGTCCAGCCGCGTGCCTTCGTTGCGCATGTGCGTGGCGTAGAGGCCGCCCTGGTTCGCGGCCACGCGCGCCAGCTCGACAATCTCGTTGTTGCGCGCGTACGTCCCGGGCACGTACTGCAGGCCCGTTGAAAACCCGACGGCGCCGTCCGCCATGCCCTTGAAGACCAGCGCCTTCATGCGGTTGAGCTCGCCGAGGGTCGAGTACCGGTCCTCGCGGCCCATGACGGCCATGCGCACCGTGTTGTGCCCGACGAGCGTCGCGAAATTCACCGCGATGCCGGTGTCGCGGATCCGCGTGAGCGCATCGCCAATCGACAACGCCGAGGATCCGCAATTGCCCGCGACGACGAGCGTCACACCCATGCGGATGAAGTTCTCGGCGAGCGGATGATCGGCGACGTCGTCGGCGTGCGTGTGGACGTCGATGAACCCGGGCGCCACGACCAGGCCCGCGGCGTCGATGCGATCTTTGCTCGTCCCCTCGATCGCGCCGACGCGGGCGATGCGGCCGTCCTTCACGGCGATGTCCGCGCGCCGCGCCGGGGCGCCGGTGCCGTCGATGACGCTCCCGTTCACGATCACGAGGTCATACACCGCGGGCGTGGACTGGCGCGGGGCGGCCGCGATCCCGGCCGTCAGGAGGATGAGCGACGCGACCCGAAGCGTGGCGGATCGAGCTGCCCCCATGGCGTGATCCTAACGGGCCGCGGGCTCGATGGGCCGGCTGACCGGCGGCGACAAGAGACTGACCATCAGGCCGACGACGGTCACCGTCACGGCCCCGAGCACGTTGTGCCAGAGGAACGACATGCCGGAGTAGTAGGCGGCCAGCCCGACGGTGGTCATGCCCGCGATGAGGCCGATGAACGCGCCCGTGCCTGTCGCGCGCTTCACGCCCAGCGCCAGGATGAACACGCCGAGGATCGACCCGTAGAAGAACGACCCGAACCGGTTGACGACTTCGATGAGCGATCCGAGATTCGCGGCGTACAACGCCATCACGCACGTGAAGAGGCCCCAGAGCGCGGTCGACAGCTTCGACACGAACAGGTAGTGCGAGTCCTCGGCCTCGCGCCGGAAGTGGCGCTTGTAGACGTCGATGACGGTCGCGGTCGCGAGCGAATTGAGTTCCGCGGCGATGCTCGACATCGCGGCGGCGAAGATCGCGGCGATGAGCAAGCCGACGAGGCCGATCGGCAGGTGCTTGACGACAAACGTCGGGAACACGTAGTTGACGTCGGTGTATTTCGCGTCCTGCTTGACGTCTCGGACGATCGCGATCGCGCGGTCGCGCACGTTCTTTACGCGGGCATCGGCGTCGATGAACGTGTCCCTGGCTTGCGGGACGACCGGTCCGGCCCCAACCGTGGCCGACAGATCCTGGGCCGCCTGGCGCCGCGCGTCGAACGCCCGGTCGTACTCCTCTTCGAGCGCCCGATACTCACCGGCGCGCGGGCTGGCCTCGACGCGCGCCTTCGCGGCATCGTCGAAGATCATGGGCGCCTTCGTGAACAAGAAGAAGACGAACATCAGCACGCCGATCAGGAGCACGAGCGCCTGCAGGGGGATCTTCGCGAACGCGCTCATCAGCAGCGAGTGCCGGCCTTCGTCGACCGACTTGGCCGTGAGGTAGCGCTGCACCTGGCTCTGATCGCAGCCGAAGTAGGACAGCGACAGGAACAGGCCGCCGATGAGACCCGACCAGAACGTGTACGTCGTGTTGACGTCGAACGTGAAGTCGAGCGCCTTCGTCCGGCCGGTGACGCCGGCGACCTGGAGGGCCGATCCGACGCTCATGCCATCCGGCAGATTGATGATCAGCACCACCACTGCCGCGACCAGGCCGGCAACGATGATCACCATCTGCTTCACGTCCGTCCACGTGACGGCCTGCACGCCGCCGATCATCGTGTAGATCGCGGTCGGCATGCCGATGGCGAGCACCGTCAGCGTCAGGTTCCAGCCCAGCACGATCGACAGGATGACGGCCGGCGCCGCGATGATCACGCTGCAGGAAAGGCCGCGCGACAGCAGGAACAGTACCGACGTCAGCGTCCGGGTCTTGAGGTCGAAGCGGCGTTCCAGATACTCGTACGCCGTGTACACCTTGGCGCGATAGAAGAACGGCACGACCGTCAGCGAGAGGATGATCATCGCCAGCGGTAGGCCGAAGTAGAACTGGATGAAGCGCATGCCGTCCTGGTAGCCCAGGCCCGTCGTGCTCGTCATGGTGATCGCCGAGAGCTGCGTTGCCATGACCGACAAGCCGACGGCCCACCACGGCAGGCTGCGCGACGCCAGGAAGTAGCCCTCGACTTCGTTCGTGCGGCGGCTGAGCCGGAGCCCGTCCCACACCATCCACACGAGATACGCCACGACGATGCCCCAGTCGATCGCGCTCATCTGATCAACTGAAGTAGCGGCCCAGCCAGTACAGACCGGCGATGGCGAGGATCTCGCCGATGACGACGAGGACGTAGATGCGGGTGAAGTCGGTCTCGCCGCGCCCGACCCGGGACTCGGCGCCGCGCGGCTCGGCGGGCATGCACGGCAGTATAGAATCAGCGTCGGCTGGAATGTCCGTTTTTTGCTGCAGGTGGAACGGCTAGAGACTGTCTTCGAGTCCCAGAGCCAGGACGAGCCGCCGGCTGACGCTCTGCATCGTCGCTGAGTCCAGCACGCCGAGGTACTTGATGAACCGGGCCTTGGAAACGGTCTGCACGTTGTCGAGTTGCACGAACGACGCCTTCGGCAGGTTGGCCTGCTGACCGATCGGCACTTCGGTGGGATAGCCCTTGCCGATCGATGTAATCTCGGCGACCGTCAGCTTGTTCAGGTGGGCGATAACGGCTTGCCGCGTCAGGATCACCGCTGGTCGGCGGCCCGCCTTCCCGCCCAGGTCCAGTTGCCAGACGTCGCCGCGGTTCATTCTGAACCCCAGGTTTCGGCGGCCAGCCAGTCATCCGCGCGAGCCTGGGCATCGGGATTCCGTCCGAGCGCGGCAATCCACTGATGCTCGAACCGTTCGACCGACCGCTGGCGCAGCCATTGCCGAAGGGCCTGCCGCACGATTTCAGACCGCTTCAGCCCCAGCGGCTTCGCAGCCTGATCCACGCGCCGAAGCGTCTCCTCGTCAACAGTAATCTGAACGTTTTTCATACAGATTATGTATATCATGCTCAGACCCCCGCCATGCCCACGCACATCATCCAAGCGCGAGAACCGGCGGGCGGACCTGCGGCCGGCGCCGGCGATCGATCTGCCGAGGCGATAGACCGATCCGCCGAGGCGATTGCGCGGCACCTCGAGGACGCCGCGCACTTCCCGGGCGGACGGGCCGATGGCGTAGCCCGGCCGAGATCGGAGGCCGAGGTCGCGGCTCTTGTGAAGGAGGCGACACGCGTGCTGCCTGTTGGGGCGCAATCGTCGGTCACCGGCGGCGCGACGCCAGTCGGCGGACTCGTGCTCTCGACCGAGCGCCTCGTCTCTATTCAGGATTCGGGCCAGCGTCACGTGCGCGTAGACGCTGGGGTTCCGCTCGACACGTTGCAAAATTTGCTAGGTCAGACCGGCCGCTGGTACGCACCGGTTCCCACCTTCACCGGCGCCTTCGTCGGCGGTGTCGTCGCCACGAACGCCGCCGGGGCGGCGACCTTCAAGTACGGCACGACGCGCGCCTGGGTCGACGGCCTCACGGTCGTGCTGCCCTGCGGGCACGTCCTGGATCTGGTGAGGGGCGAGGTCCGCGCCGACCCCGGCCTCGGCTTCGAGATCTCATGCGGCCACGGCACGCGCCGGTTTCGACCGGGGTCGTACCTCCCGCCCGCGGTGCCCAAGTGCTCCGCCGGCTACTTCGCGGGTCCTGACATGGACCTCATTGATCTGTTCATCGGCGCTGAAGGCACGCTCGGCGTGGTCGTGGACGCGACCCTCCGCGTGTTGCCAACACGGCCGGTCGTCACCTTCGTGCAGGTGCCCGCAGGGTCGGCGCGGGACGGCCTCGCGCTTGTCGGTGAGCTGCGCCG
>JANOGJ010000383.1:0-3568 GCA_031405995.1 Acidobacteriota bacterium | reverse complement strand
GCCAGCCGCCCCAGCGCGACGCGTTGCGGCGGAGCTCGCGGCCCATCGTGCTGCGGTGCCGGCCGAGCTGGCGCGCGATCTGGGCCGGGCAGCACGCTTGTCTTCGCCGCGCCGAGAGCATATACCTCTCCTCTGAGGTGCGCTGGTGATACGTCATCGGGGACTCCCTTGTCTTGGCGGACGAGAGAGCCCACATGTATCCCACCTCGCCTCTTTTTGCCGGCGAGTTGTTGCACTTAGTTTATGAATCCACGAGGCCTAACACGGCACTCAGCCGACGGCGCCGAGGCGACAGCGCGCGCCGCGGCTGAGCCGCGGTCGTTGATATGGCCGCACCAAGCCGATCTGGCTTATTCGGCTGGCACTACGCCATTGGCGTATACTAGCCCGGGCGATTCGTCGAGACGCCTGGCGATCTGACGGCCGTACAGGCCAGGGCGCTCGGCCGACTCGCGCGGGAGGAGTTCAAATGAAAGGCGCGGCATTCGCGGACTTGGTGACGAGTGTTCGGCAGGCTGGGCGCATCCGTCGAGGGGCGCTCAAGCCGTCGAGAGTCACCGCCTTTCGGCCCGCCGATGTGAAGGCCGTGCGCGCCAAGCTCAAGACAACCCAGGCAGAGTTTGCCCTGCTTATCGGGGTGAGCGTCGCGACGCTCCGCAACTGGGAACAGGGCCGGCGGAGCCCGGATGGCCCCGCGTTGGCGCTGCTCCGAGTGGCGGCTCGTAACCCTCGGGCCGTGGTCGCAGCGCTCCATGGACCATCGAGGGGCGCGGCCTAACAGCCGGTAATCCTAAGTGCCGGATTCGACTTACCTCACCTGGCCGTTCTTCGACGCCGCGCATCGCACGCTCGCGCGCGATGTCACGGCGTGGCGCGATGACCGTCTGAAGATCGAGGACGACAGCGACCCGTTTGCGGCGTGCCGGAAGTACGTGTCGCAACTTGGCGACGCGGGCTGGCTGCGGTTCGCCGTGCCGAGGGCCTACGGCGGCGCGCTCGATGCTCTCGACGTCCGATCCATCAGCCTGATCCGCGAGACGCTCGGTTACGCCTCCGGCCTCGCCGAGTTTGCCTTCGCCATGCAGGGCCTGGGATCCGGACCGATCTCGCTCTTCGGATCCGAGTCGCTGAAGCAGAAGTACCTGCCGGGCGTGGCGGCCGGAACGTCGATCGCCGCGTTCGCGATCTCGGAGGCCGACGCCGGCTCAGACCTCAGCGCGATGCAGACGACCGCGCGCCGCGAGGGCGCGTCCATCGTCATCAACGGCGAGAAGACGTGGATCTCGAACGCCGGCATCGCCAGCCACTACGTCGTGTTCTGCCGGTGGCCGGAGGGCGGTGACAAGAGTTTCATCGCAGTCGTCGTGGACGCGGACGCGCCGGGCTTCACGGTCACGAACACGATTGAGGTCGTCGCGCCGCATCCGCTCGGCACGGTGCGATTCTCCGACTGCCGTGTGCCGGTAGACGCGGTCGTCGGCGAGCCGGGCAAGGGCATGCGCGTCGCGCTCGGCACGCTCGATCTGTTCCGGACGTCGGTCGGCGCCGCGGCGTTGGGCTTGGCGCGCCGTGCCTTCGACGAAGCCGTGCGGCACGCCAAGACCCGCGTGGCCTTCGGTAAGCCGCTCGCCGAGTTCCAGATGACGCAGGCGCGCATCGCCGACATGGCCACGGCCATCGACGCGGCCGCGCTCCTGGTCTATCGCGCGGCCTGGACGCGCGACCGCGGCGCCGATCGCATCACGCGCGAAGCCGCGATGGCCAAGCTCGTCGCCACCGAGTCGGCGCAGCAGGTCATCGACCAGGCTGTGCAGATCCTGGGCGGACGAGGCGTCGTGCGCGGCGAGCCTGTCGAACGCCTCTACCGCGAGATCCGGGCCCTGCGCATCTACGAGGGCACCAGCGAGATCCAGAAGATCGTCATTGCCGGCCAGGTGCTCCGTGACTGAGACGGCGCACGTGGACAGCTACGTCCGCGACCATCTGCCGCCGCGGGACCTCTGGCCGCGCATGGACTCGTCCGTCCTGCCCGGCCTGTCCTATCCTGACCGCCTGAACGCGGCCGCGGAACTCCTCGACGCCTGGATCGCGTCCGGCTCCGGCCAGCGCGTCGCGTTGCATCACACCGCCGGGCCGTGGACCTACCAGCGCCTGTTCGACACCGCCAATCGCATCGCGCACGTGCTGGTCGATGACTGCGGCCTCGTCCCGGGCGGACGCGTGCTGCTGCGGTCGCCCAATCATCCGATGCTCGTCGCGTGCTGGTTCGCCGTGCTCAAGGCCGGCGGCATCGCCGTGTCGACGATGCCGCTGCTGCGCCCGCGGGAGCTGACCGACGTGATTGACAGGGCGGCGGTGCGACTGGCGCTCTCCGACGCGGCCGTGGCCGCCGACCTCGAGACGGTCATGACCGCGCACACGGGCGCGCGCGTCCTGCGCTTCAACACCGACGGCGCGGGCTCGCTTGACAGGCTGATGACGGATCGGCCGCCTCGCTTCGACACCGTGCTCACCGCCGCCGACGACGCCGCCATCGTCGCCTTTACGTCGGGCACGACGGGCCGCAGCAAAGGCACGGTCCACTTCCATCGCGATTTGCTGGTCGTGGCCGACACGTACGGCCGTCAGGTTCTCTGTCCCGACCCCAACGACATCTTCATCGGGTCGCCACCGCTCGCCTTCACATACGCGCTCGGCGGCCTCGTGCTCTTTCCGATGCGTGTCGGCGCGTCGGCCGTGATGCTCGAACAGGCCACGCCGCCGTTGCTCCTCGAGGGGATCCAACGTCATCGCGCCACGATCTCCTTCACCTCGCCGACCGGGTACCGGGCCATGCTGGCTGAGGTCGGCCGCTTCGACGTGTCGAGCCTGAAGAAGTGCGTCTCGGCCGGCGAGACACTGCCGGCCGCGACCTTCGAGGCCTGGCGCAAAGCCACCGGCATCCGGCTGATGGACGGCATCGGCTCCACCGAACTACTCCACATGTTCATCGGCTGCACCGCCGAGGCCGCGAAGCCCGGATCCACCGGCCGCGTCGTGCCCGGCTACCGGGCCACCGTCGTCGATGACGACGGCAACGAAGTACCGGCGGGGACTGTGGGCCGGCTCGCGGTCGCCGGTCCGACCGGCTGCCGCTACCTCGACGACCTCGACAACCAGCAACGCTACGTCCAACGCGGCTGGAACCTCACCGGCGACGCGTATCGCGTGGACGAAGACGGCTACTTCTGGTTCCAGTCGCGCACCGACGACATGATCGTCACGTCGGGATACAACGTCTCGGGCGTGGAAGTGGAAAACGTCCTGCTCGCCCATTCCGCTGTGGCCGAGTGCGCAGTCGTCGGCGTTCCGGACGAGGCCCGCGGACAGGTGGTCAAGGCGTTCGTCGTCGCTCGTGACGGCGGCGCATCGGACGCTGACGCGCTAATCAAAGAGCTGCAGGACTACGTCAAGTCACAACTCGCGCCGTACAAGTATCCGCGGGCGATTGACGCTTTTGTCAGATGTCGGTTTGGCGAGTCGCGCAACGCATCGCCCAGGCGAAATGTCTGGCGGCGAACAAGCGCGC
>JANOGJ010000313.1:0-3048 GCA_031405995.1 Acidobacteriota bacterium | reverse complement strand
CGACGACGAAGTCGGCCGCCGTCACCTTCGCCATGTCGAGCATCTTCTCGACGACCTCGGGAGGCGTCGGCACCCAGACGACGTCCTTGCCGGGCATGCCGGACTTGGGTTCGAAGGGCTGCTGCCCTTGCTGGAAGGCGGAAGGCGCCGAGAGGGTTGCCGCTCCGTACACGGCCGCGTTGAACATCATCCGAAATGTCCCGAACGGCTGGCCGCGCCACTGCGGACGGAAGCCGAGCAGGATGACGTGGCCTTGGCCATGCTCGACGTCGAGCGCGGCGACCTTGCCCTGAATCAGCTGCTCGCCCTGGAGGAAGCCTGACGCAAGTGGATTCTCGTTCTCCGGATACCGCGCGAGGACGGCGCCCTTGAAACCCTCGAGCGTCTCGAACACCGGACTGCCGCTGTAGAACAATGCCGCGCGACCCGGCATGCCGGCGGTGACGCGAGCCGCCGGATTGATCACCGCGGTCAGCAACGATGTGCCCACGAAGAACTGCTGCCGGTTCAAACCGGCGACGACGTTGCGCACGGGCAGCTTCAGTTGATCGACCGCGGCCATGCCGCTGCGGTTGAAGCAGACGAGCGTGCCGCCGCCGCGCACGAACTCGTCGATGGCCTTGATGCGCGCCTCATTATTTGGCGCGTCGGGCGCGGGAGCCGCCGGCGGACCGGCCGCACCAGGACCAGCGCCTCTGCCACGCCCCGCACCCGCCGTGACGCCCCCCGCCTCATCCGAGATGATGAGCACCTCGATCTTGTTTCGCAGCGAGCCCGCCTGGACGTCGGCGCCCGAGACGCGCACGTACTCGAACTCGAACGAGTCGAGCACCCAGCGGGTCCAGCCCTCGTCCATGCTCGTCGGCGCCAGGAAGAGGCCGATGCGCGGCCGGGCCGCTGGCCCACCGGCCGGTTCAGCGACCCGCTCCGCGCGGATCGCGAGCGCCTTGACCATCTCCTCCTGCGCCCACGCCGGGTAGCCGCTGATCACGTACCGGCCGTCCGGCCCGCCGCGCTCGAACCGGACCGACGCGCCGAGCTTCCAGGCGCGATTGATCGCCTTGAACGCGTTGTTCTCCGCCGCGCTTACCGCGAGCGCGGGCCCTGCTCCGGTAATCCGTCCCGCCGGCGGCACGATCGCGCGCGCCACCGGGCTCGTGTCGAAGCCGATGCTCGGCGCGCTGTCGAACGCCGCAGCGTCGACCGCCTTGGCGTCCATGTTGTACGGCACCGGCCGCGCGGTGGCGCTCGGCAGCGTGCCCAGCAGCCGCATCTTCGCGCGCATGTCGTTCGTCAGCGGACTCGTGGCCGACGTCATCGCCACGCCCATCGAGAGCGGCAGCGTCCAGCCCGCCGCGTCGTACGGCAACTCGAGCGGCCCGCCGGGGGACTCCCGAATTTCCGGGTACTTCTGGACGTCGAGCACCTCGCGCGCGAGCGCCGCGAACTCCTGATCGGTCGGGATGATCCACGTTCCTGCCGGATACTTCGCCTCGACCTGCATGTCGGCGCTGACGGAGACGGCGAGTTCGACGGCGTCAGTGAGCTGATACACGCGCAGTCCGGCAAAGGCGAGGCGGCGCAGCATCTCGACCGCGGCGCCTGGATCGCGCTGGTCCTGCGGCACGATGTAGGCGTACGGCGCCTCGGCGCGGCCCTTCGCGATCTGCGCGCGGCCCGCCTGGTAGCGATTAAAGAGGACAGAATCCTTGTAGCGCGCCGCATAGTCGAGCGTCGCGATCGACGCCGTCTCCATGTAGTCCACGGCGTCGCGCAGCTTCCACGTGCCGCCGAGCCACGGGCTCGCGTAGAGCGACTGCGGCTGCCGCATGTTCGCCGGCACCCGATCCGGCGCGGTCGTCGTCGGCGCCGCGCTCCCGCCCTGCGTTTCCGTCCAGAACGCCGGGATGTTCTTGAACACCGGCGCGAAGTCGATGTAGCCCGGATACCACGCGTCGTAGCCCGTGCCCATGTGCGTCGCGCCGACCTTGCCCTCCTCCTCGAGCTTCTGCGCGATCGCCATGCCGATCATATTCAGCTCGCGCGACATCAGATACGGCGTGTGGGTCGCGATGGGCTCGGCGAACGGTGGCAGCCAGATCCGCGTCGGGAACGGCGCCGACTGGTGGTGCACGTAGATGATGTTCGGCTCCCACTCGCGCCACGCGTGCTCCATGACGCGCGACTCGACCATGTTCAGCATGTAGGCGTCGCGGTTGTTGTCGTGGCCGACGTACTCCTGGTAGAGGACCGGCAGTCCTTGACTCTCGTTCGGCGTGCCGACGCGCGCCATGTAATGGTCCGCCACCATCGAGTGGCCGTCCGGATTGATCGTCGGCCACAGCATGAGGATCACGTTGTCGAGAATCGCGGCGATGTCGCGCTCATTGGCGCGCCGAAGGATATCGTAGAGCAGAAGCGGCGTGTGCTGCGGCCCCGCCACCTCCGACGAGTGCAAGCCGCCGTCGATGTGCACGAACGCCTTGCCTTCGCGCGCGAGCGCGCGCGCCTCGGCCTCACTCAGCCCCTCGGGATGCGCGAGCCGGCGCGCGATCTCGCGATACCGATCGATGCGATCAAGGTTCGCCTTCGACGACACGAGCGCGAACGTGAACGTCCGGCCCTGCGTGCTCTTCCCGACCTCCACCAGCTTCACGCGATCGCTCGCGGCGTCCACCTTCCGGTAGTAGTCGACGACCTGCTCGTAGTTGGCCAGCTTCTTGTCGGCGCCGACTGCAAAGCCGAACACCGATTCCGGCGTCGGAATCCCGCCCGACTGCGCCGGCAGGGCGACCGGAAGCGCGACGAGAAGGATGGCGAGACACTTCAGAGCTATGCGCATTTCGAGATCCTAGTCTTCATGTTCTTCATGTTCTTCATGGTGAGATCTTTTATTCCCTCGTTTCCGTGCCGGACGATATCGGCATCGTCGGGTTCAACAACCTCGGCATCAACACCGTCCTCCCCAGGCCGCTCACCACCATCGTCACGCCACGCCTGTTGATGGGATCGATGGGAGCACGTCTGCTGCTGGCGCGGATCAACGGC
>JANOGJ010000304.1:0-3313 GCA_031405995.1 Acidobacteriota bacterium | reverse complement strand
CACGAGCACGATCGCGCCGCGGACCTTGGCGGTGAGATCGCCGAGGTACTGCTTCATCTCCGCTTCCGTCGGATTCGCCGGCGGCACGACGTGAATCGCAGGGCCGATGACCGTGCCGTTCGTCGACGGCGTCCACGACAGCACCTCGAACACGAGGTTGTCCTTCACGGGCGCGAGGATATGACCGGTCGCCTTCTCATTCAGCCAGCCCGGCCGCGCGAAGTCCCACGGCTCGAGGTGGCCGTTCACGAAGCCCCAGGACTCCATCTGACGGACGGCCCACTTGGCCGCGTTCTCGTGGTTCGGCGAGCCTGTCAGGCGAGGCCCGTACACGTCGGTCAGGTAGTGCATGGACTTGAGAATCTGCGAGTTCTCCATGCCTTCCTTGCGAATTCGGGCGTTCATGGCGTGATCGATCTTTTCGGCGGGCGTCGTGGCGGGCACCTGGGCGGCCGGAGCCGCGACGACCAGAACCAGCACGATTGGCGCGAGCATCTTGCGCAACATCGGGGAACTCCTTGAGAGAATGTATCGGGGCCGAATCATACATGACCGAAGGCCGCTGGTCCTATCCACCCGAGCTGCGCGACGTTGTGGCGGCGTTCGGCCTGTCGCCAGGGCCGGAGACGCCGCCGGCCGTCGTGCGAGACCAGCTCAACGATTTGTACCGGTATGAACTGCGCCGATTGCGGGACCGGTTGCGAGCCGGTGACGTAGCAAAGGCCGACTACGTGGATCTCGTCGTCGGCCTTCGCAAGAAGTACTGGCCGCTGACGCTGACGCCCGCGGCGTGGGAGAAGATCTGTCACCCGACGATATGAATCTCCCTGGCCAGGAGCGACCCGTCGTCCAGGCGCCGGACTTCGACTTCCAGCGTCTGGCCGACCGCGAGCGCTGAGAGGTCCAGATGGGCCGCACCTCGTCGAACCTCGGTTGAGCCGTTCGTCTTCACCGTGTGGCCACCCACGACGAGCGTCAACAGGGGCGAGGTGCCGATCTTCGACGTCAGCGTGCCTCGAATCTCGTCATCGTCGTCGTTGCCTTCTATCTCGATCTTCTTCAGGAGGATCGATCCATCCGTCTGGCGGCGGCCTTCGACTTCCAGCGTCTGGCCGACCGCGAGCGCGGAGAGGCCAACCTCCATGTCGCGACGGTAGACCTTGGTCACCTGATTCGTCTTTACCGTCCGCCCGCCCACGACGAGCGACAGATTCGGGCTGGCGCCGACGATCGAGGTCAAAAGGCCGTCGAACTCGACCTCCTCGCCCTCGTCGTCATCGCCGTCCCGGAAGTGGATGCGCTGGGCGTAGACGAAGCCATTCCGCAACTGGCCCTTGACCTCGACGCGCTTGCCGTTGGCGAGGTCGGCGAAGCGGCCGTCGTCGCCGAACTCCGTGTTGGCGTCGCCCTTGACGAGCGTCACTATGACGCCGCTCACCGCCGGGGCCTCACCCAGCGTGAACTGAAACGCGGCAGGCGTGCCGCTGAGGTCGCGGATCGTTCCGCGCAGCGACACCGGGTTCTCGCCCCGCGTGTTCTGAATCTTCACGATCGTCGCGAGGAGCGAATCGCCGTTGCGCTGGCCCTTCACGTGAACGCGCATGCCGATCGCGAGATCGGCGAACGTGGCGCGCTCGTCGCCGTGGAAAGAGAACTGGGTGCTGGCGTTTGTCGTCACCGGACGGCCCGCCACGATGAAGGTCAGCGCGGGCGTTGTCGGCGGCAGCCCTTCGACGCGGCCTTCCAACTCCGTCTCGTTTCCATGCTGCCGGCGCTGGGACTCGAGCGTGACCGTCGACCCGCTGATGACGACGCCGATCTCCACCGTTTCGGCCGACTGCACAGCGCCCAAGCTCAGTGAGGCGTTGAGAGATGGGGCGCTGAACCGGAGTTCGACCGAACCGCTTGGCACGCCGCGCAGCGAGAACTCGTCGGCGCTGTTGACGACGGAGCTGATGTTGGTGCCCGCGACCGAGACCACGAGGCCCGGCACCGTCTGGCTGCCGCCCCCGGTTCCCGAGTGTTTCGTCGCGGATCCGCCTTGACTGACGATGGCGCCGTTGATGGTCGCGCCCGAGCCGCCAGGCGTCGGGCCGGCCGGATTGGAGCTGCTACAGGCCGCAGAGCTCACGGCGACCGCCACGAGGACCAGGAAGAGTTGGTTGAATCGACGCATGATTTCCCCCTTTGAAGGGATTGCCGGCCGGGGGGCCACCCACAGGAGAGGCAAGCTCCGTGCCGATGGGATCTGTAGCTAACGTGTTGTCACAACGCGGGTTATGGACTGTATTGGTCCCGCCAGGCTTGTAACTCGCGGGCGTGCTACTAGAATCGGTTTCCCGGTTACGCAGCGGGTGATCGTGTGGAGGCTTCCTCATGCGTGTCGCGCTCATTCAGCAGCCCGCCACCGCCGATGTCGCGGCAAACGTGCGAAGCGGTCTCGACGCCGCGCGTCGGGCCGCGGCGGCAGGCGCCTCGGTCATCGGGTTCGCCGAACTGGCGTTCAGCCCGTTCTATCCGCAGCATCCGGCCGACGGCGACGTCCGTCGGCTGGCTGAGCCGGTCCCGGGTCCCACAACGGAGGCCTTCTCGGCGCTCGCGCGCGAGCTCGGCGTCGTCGTCGTCCCGAACCTGTTCGAGCGCGACGGGGACGCGACGTACGACTGCTCGCCTGTGATCGACGCGGACGGCTCGCTGCTGGGCCGCACGCGAATGGTGCACGTCACCGAGTACCCGTGCTGCCACGAACGGCAGTACTACCGGCCGAGCGACCTGGGCGCGCCGGTGTTCGAGACGGCGGTCGGCCGCGTCGGCGTCGCGATCTGCTACGACCGCCACTTTCCCGAGTACATGCGCGCGCTCGGGCTGGGGGGCGCCGACCTCGTGCTCGTGCCGCAAGCCGGACTCGTTGACGAGTGGCCGCCGGGGTTCTTCGAGGGCGAGTTGTGCACGGCCGCGTTTCAGAACGGCTACTTCGTCGCGCTCTGCAACCGCGTCGGAGTGGAGGATCGACTGACGTTCGCGGGCGAGTCGTTCGTCTGCGGTCCCGACGGCGCGGTCCGAGCCCGCGCCCCGCGCGGCATAGAGACGATTCTTTATGCCGACGTCGATCTCGCCGACGTCGCGCGTTCCCACGCGCGGCGCGTGTTAATGAAGGATCGGCGACCTGAACTGTACGGACGCTGGCTAACCTAAGGGCTTGTAAGGAAATAACTGCTTGTACTGTTGATCGGGGAGTAGTACGCTGCGCCCGTGGAGTTGGCGACCCTGCGGGCCAAGCATACCGCGCTGTCGCCGGTGTTCACGGAGCGGT
>JANOGJ010000280.1:0-1863 GCA_031405995.1 Acidobacteriota bacterium | reverse complement strand
ACGGCGCCGGTCCACCACACGACGACGAGCACCGCGGTGCCGGCGATCATACCCGTCAGCATGGCCGGCGTCTGAACCCGCGTCGACAGGACGCCGACCAGGAACGCGCCGAGGACCGGCCCGCTGGCGAGCGAGAGGACGGCCAGGCCGTTGTCGAGCACGGATCGCTGCATCCACTGCGCGCCGATCGCGACGCCGACCTGCACGACACCCCAGCCGATCGTGGCCTGGCGCGCTACTCGCATGAGCGTCCGGTCGTCGGCGCCCGGACGGTAGTAGCGCTTGTAGAAGTCATTCACCGTCGCGGCCGCCATCGCGTTGAGCGACGGCGAGAGCGCCGCCGCGACGATGGCCGCCACGATGAAGCCGGCGGCGCCGCCCGTCAGCGACTGCACGACGAACGTCGGGAGAATCTCGTCGGCGCGGCCGAGCGCGGGCGCGGGGACGTGCTGGTAGTAGGTGTAGAGCATCACGCCGATGATCAGGAACAGCGTGAACTGCGCGAAGACGATGAAGCCGCTGAGCACGAGGCCCAGCCGGGCGTCCCGCGACGACCGCGCCGCCAGGAGCCGCTGGACGAGGAACTGATCGGTGCCGTGCGTCGCGAGCGTCTGCGCGACGCCGCCGACCAGGCCGGCCCACACGGTGTAAATGGCCTTCGGATCCGTGGACAGGTTCAGCACCGTGAACTTCCCCGCCGCGAGGCCGGTCGCGACGACTTCCGGCCAGCCGCCCGGAATCCGGGCCCGCAGCGCCTCGAACACGACAATCGCGCCGGCGATGTAGACGAACATCTGGACCACGTCGGTCCAGATCACGGCCGCGACGCCGCCACGCACCGTGTAGACGATCATCGCCGCGCCGAGCACGACGACCGTCCACGTCACCGGCACGCCGGTGACGACGGCGATGACGAGCGCGGTGGCGAACAGGCGGATGCCGTCCGCCAGCGACCGCGTGACGAGAAAGATGCCGGCGGCCACCGTCTTGACGGGCGTCCCGAAGCGGCGCTGCAGCAGTTCGTACGACGTGACGAGCTCGCCCCGGAAGTACGCCGGAATGAACAGCGCGCTGACGAGGAGCCGGCCGATGATGTAGCCGAACGCCAGCTGGAGGAACGCCATGTTGCCGGCGTAGGCCAGGGCCGGCACGCCGATGAACGAGAGCGTGCTGGTCTCCGTCGCGACGATCGTGAAGCAGATCGCCCACCAGGGCGCGGATCGATCCGCGAGGAAATAGTCCCGCGTGGTCTTCTGGAATTTCGCGAACCACGACCCGAAGATCGTGATGGCGACGAGGTAGAGCGCGATCACGGCATAGTCGATCGGCGCGAGTGCCATCAGCCGCGGTAGTATAGCGGCCCCTATGCCCTATCTGATGAAGGAAGAGCCGTCGAACTACTCGTACGGCATGTTCGTGAAGGACGGCGGCGCGACCTGGTCCGGCGTGAAGAACCCGCTGGCGCAGCAACACCTGCGGGCGGTGCGCAAGGGAGACCGCATTTTCTACTACCACACCGGCGGCGAAAGGAGGGTGGTGGGGATCGCGCGGGCGCTGGGCGACGCCTGTGACGACCCCGGCGATCGAACCGGCAGGCGCGCGGTGGTGGACATCGCGCCGGTCGGCAGGCTCCGCCGGCCGGTTACGCTCGCCGGGATCAAGGCGCTGAAGATGTTCGCGGTCTCGCCGCTGGTGCGCATCCCGAGACTCTCGGTCATGCCGTTGAGCGACCGGGAATGCGAGGCCATCCTGAGGTTGTCCGAAAGGACCGGATAGCGGATAGGGCGCTGGCCTCACGGCGCGGGGCCGATCGGGGAGATCATGGATCGCGCTCGTTTCGAGGAGCTGGTCGCGGCGGCCGTG
>JANOGJ010000204.1:0-6240 GCA_031405995.1 Acidobacteriota bacterium | reverse complement strand
GGTTGTGCGCCGTGTTCAGGATGCCCGCCGACATCTCCCCGGACATAAAGAGGTGCCGCAGATAGGCCCGTGAGTGCCGCCGGCAGGTCGAGCATTGGCAGGCCGAATCCGGAGGGCTGAGGTCGTCGGCGTAGCGGGCGTTCTTGATCACCAGCGGCCCGTTCCGTGTAAACAGCTGGCCGTTCCGGGCGTTGCGGGTCGGCAGGACGCAGTCAAACAAATCCAGGCCCCGGGCCACGCTTTCCACCAGATCGACGGGTGTCCCGACCCCCATCAAATAACGAGGACGCGCCTCGGGCAGCTGCCCGGCGGTATGGCCCGCGATGTCATACATCAGATCTGGGGGCTCACCCACCGACAGCCCCCCGATGGCATAAGCCTCGAACCCCACGCCGACGGTGCCGCTGACCGACGCGTCCCTGAGCGACTTGAAGGTGCCCCCCTGGATGATGCCGAACTGGGCCTGGCCGGGGTTGGCCGGGGTCAGGTCCGCCCCAGCCCCGCCCGACACGGTCAGGAAGCGATCCCGCCCGCGCCGCGCCCACCGGAGCGTCCGCCGCATCGCGGCCTCGACGTCGGACTCGGGCGCGGGCCAGCTCGGACACTCGTCGAACATCATCGCGACATCGGATCCAAGACGCGCTTGGATGTCGACGACAGACTCGGGCGTGAGACGACACGCGCGACCGTCGAGGTGCGATTGAAAGACGACGCCGTCCTCGCTGAGCACGCGGCGCGCGGCGAGGCTGAAGACCTGATAGCCGCCCGAGTCGGTGAGCAGCGCGCGGTCCCAGCCCATGAACGCATGCAGGCCGCCCGCGCGCGCGACGAGATCGTCGCCCGGTCGAAGGTGCAGGTGGTACGTGTTGGCGAGGATGATCTCGGCGCCGAGGTCGGCGACGCCGGCGAGCGTCATGCCCTTCACGGCGGCGCGCGTGCCGACGGGCATGAACGCCGGCGTCTCGACGGCGCCGTGCGCGAGCGTCAGCCGTCCGCGCCGGGCGGCGCCGTCACGCGCGAGGATCTCGAACCCAAACGTCGCGCTCACGAGCGATAGCCTATAATGAGCCCGGCTCAGATTCCTGTGAAGCGTCTTCGTGTCGGTGTGCTCTACGGTGGCCGCTCCGGTGAGCACGAAGTCTCTCTCGCCTCCGCCGCGGCCGTCTTCGCCAACCTCAACCGTCAGAAGTACGAACCCGTTGCCATCCGGATCGAAAAGGACGGCCGGTGGGTGCTGGCCGACCGTCCGCCGTCGGCGGCGTCGGCCGCGGACGTCATCGACCAAACGCGCAACGACGCGACGCGCCTCCGAGGCGGACGCGAGCTGATTCTGCCGGCGCGACCCGGCGACGACACGGTCATCATCGTCGACCGGCGATCCGCCAAGCCGGAGGACGCGGAAGCGGCGACGACCCTGACGGGATTGCGGCTCGACGTGATCTTCCCGGTGCTGCACGGACCCTTCGGTGAGGACGGCACGATTCAAGGACTGCTCGAACTGGCGAGTGTGGCCTACGTCGGCTGCGGCGTTCTGGCGTCCGCGGTCGGCATGGACAAGGGCGTCATGAAGACGGTGTTTCGCGCGGGCGGCTTGCTGACGCCGGATTGGGTCGTCGTGCTGCGCCGCGAGTGGATCGCGAACCGCGCCGCGGTGACGACCGCCTGCGAACGCGCGCTGCCCTACCCGATGTTCGTCAAACCGGCCAACCTCGGGTCGAGCGTTGGCATCTCAAAGGTGAAGGGAACAAAGGACTTAGCTGCCGCCATTACCCTGGCTGCGGAGTTCGACCGCAAGGTGATCGTCGAAGCCGCCGTGCCCCAGGCGCGCGAGATCGAGTGCGCCGTGCTGGGCAACGACGAGCCCGAAGCGTCGGTGCCGGGCGAGATCGTCCCGTCACGCGAGTTCTACGACTACCAGGCGAAGTACATCGACAGCGGCTCGCGGCTCGAGATCCCGGCCGAACTCCCCGAGGCGGTCGCCCGCGAGGTGCGGCGCCTGTCCGTCGCGGCGTTCCAGGCGATCGACGGCGCTGGCCTCTCGCGCGTCGACTTCCTGCTGAACCGCGCCACCGGCGATTTGTTCCTCAACGAGATCAACACGCTGCCCGGCTTCACGACGATCAGCATGTTCTCGAAGCTCTGGGCGGCGAGCGGCGTCGACTACCCGACGCTCGTCGATCGACTGGTGACGCTCGCCGTCGAGCGTCACGCCGAAAAGCGCGCGCTGCGGACGAGCGCGTTCTAAGGGACGATTCTTCTTGACTTGCTTTTTCTGTCATCCATAATCTACATGTTGCGTGAGAGCGATAGGCTCAACCTACGGATTGAGTGCGCGAACGTGAGACTCGCGGCGCGGCTCACATGGTCAGACCGGAAAACACGAGGGTGCGGCACAACGTGCTGGCGCCCTCTTGTTGTTTGGATGACGCGTTCACCAGCGCAGCACAACACCCACTGAAGGGGGGGACAGACACAATGGCAAAGAAAGCAGCCAAGGGCGGCAAGAAAAAGGGCGGCAAGAAGCGGTAAGTCTCCCAGCCCATTACGTAGAGAAAGGGGGCGGTCATCGCCCCCTTTTTTTTGTACCGGCCGCTCGGCCCGCGCCGCGATCGATCCCCTGAATGCCATCCCAGATCCGCACGCGTTCGATCACGTCCCCCTGCGCCACCTCGTCGAGAAACTCGAGTCCTTGCACCACGCGCCCAAAGGCCGTGTACCGGCCGTCGAGATGTGGTTGCGGCGACACGGTGATGAAGAACTGGCTGCCGGCGGTGTCGCGCCAGTCGATCGCCATGCCGACCGTGCCGCGCACGAACGGCGCCGGGCCGAGCTCGTCCCGGATCGCGTAACCCGGGCCGCCCTGGCCGTCACCACGGGGATCCCCGGCCTGAATCACGAAGTTCGGCACCAGGCGATGGACCTTCAGGCCGTTGAAAAACCCCGCGCGCGCGAGCTCGATGAACGTCAGCGCGGTGAGGGGTGAATCCGTCATGTTCAGCTCGATCTCGATGGTGCCGAGCGGGGTTTCGAGGTACGCATGGGGCGAGAAGGCCGGGTGCAGGAGGCGGTCCGACTCGAAGAACTCGGCCGCCTGGCGGGTGGCGGCGGGCCGAGCCGGCGCGGCCGTCGCCTCGCCGAGGCCGCGTAGCAGTTCCGCGGCCCGCACCCGGACCGGCCAGTCGCGGTCGGCGAGCGCCCGGGTGAGCGTGGCCCGGGCCGCCCCGGCGCCATATTGGGCCAGCCCTTCGAGCGCCGCCGCGCGCGCGACGTAGGTCGCGTCGCTCGCGGCGCGGAGGTATGCGGCCTCGAGCCGGGCCGGGCCGCCCGCGATCTTGGCGCGCCCAACGAGACCCGCGGCGGTCGCTCGCAACGCGAAGTCCGGCGCGTCGAGCGCCGCGAAGAGACGCGCCTCAAGGTCGGGCGATCCCACGCGGGCGAGGGCTTCGAGCGCCGGGCCCTGGACGCGGACATCGGCGTCGGCGACGAGGTCCTGCAGGGCGCCGCGCACGCGGTCCGCGGGGAGCGTCGCCAGCACGGCGGCCAGGCTCGCCCGAACCGACCAGTCCCGGTCCGCATCGAAACCGGAGAACACGAGGAGGAACGCGTCCGCGTCCAGTCGGGCCGCCGAGGCAAACGCGGCGGCTCTCATCGCCGGCCACTTGTCCGTCAGCCGATCGAGCATGACGTCGAACGCCCGTCTGTCGCCGACGGCGCCCAACGCCGCGACGGTTTCGAGCGCGAGGTTTCTCGGCGTCGTGGGTTCGTCGAGGATCTTGAGAAGCGCCGGCACGGCGCTCGCGGCCCGCAGCTGGCCGATCGCGCGGACGGCGGCGACGCGCACGCGCACATCGGCGTCCGGGCGCTGGGTAATCGCCATCGCCGGATCGATGGCCTGCGCTTCGCGCAGCGCCGCCAGCCCGCGCAGCGCGAACGCCGCCGTGTGCACGCCGGGGGTCGCCGCAAGCGTCAGCAGCGCCGGCACGGCGCGCGCATCACCGATGCGCTGCAGCGCGTAGGCGACGGGCCACCACCGCGACACGGGACTGCCCTGCTCGTCGAGCGCGACGCGGGCGAGCGCGTCGTACTGCCGGAGGCGCACGAGCGCGAAGAGCGCCAGCCGGCAGGCGTCGGCGTCCGGCGTTGTCGTCAACGCCTCGACGTCGGGCGCGATCGCCGCGAGGTGCACCCGGCAACCGGCAAACGCGTCGGCCACCGCGGGAGCCGCCGACGCGTCGCCGATGAGTCCCAACCCTTCGGCGGCCCGGCCCCGCACGGCCGGCGAGGGATCGGCGAGCGCGGCCACGAGCGGCGCCACGCCGGGTGGGGCGCCGACGAGTCCGAGACTGAACGCGGCTGCGCCGCGGATGGCGGCATCGGGGTCACCAAGCGCGGCGACGAGCGTGGGCACCGCCGCGGCGTCACCGACGCGGCCGATGGAGAGTACGGCGCGGCGGCGCACCCCGGCATCCGCGTCGCGCGCCAGCACTTCCAGATCGGGCGCCGCGCCGCGTGCCGCGGTGGGACCAGCGGGCCCGCGACCCGCGTCGCGCAAGACCCGTTCGTGCTCGAGACGGATCATCCACGCGACTTTCGTGTCGAGCGACACCACGCGCGGCGGCGCGGGCGCGACGACGGCCAGCGGAGGCGGCGCGGACGCGCAGGCGGCCGATACGGCGAGTCCGACCGCAATCGTGGACGCGGCAAGTAATCTCTTCATTGCCTCATTGCCCCATTGCCCCATTATCTGAATTCCTCTCGCTGGAGGGTCGCCTCGCTCAAGCGCGACGGCACCGGGATCACGCCGATGCCGGGGCCGGGCGGCACGGCGACGGTCCCGTCAGGCGCGACCTCGATCGGGTGATCGATCAAGTCCGGCACGAAATAGCGGCGGCTCGCGGCCACATCGCCCGGCAGGACGAAGCGCTCGAGGGTGGACAGGTGCAGGTTGTGCGCGCGGCCGATGCCGCTTTCGAGCATGCCGCCGTGCCACAGCGGCACGTTCCGGGCTACCGCCAGCTCGTGCACGGCGAGAGACGGGCCGAAGCCGCCCATCCGCCCCGGCTTGATATTGATGATGCGGCACGAACCCAGCTCGAGGGCATCGGCGGCCGCCGCGGGGCCGGTGATGGACTCGTCGAGGCACACGGCGGTCCGGATCGAACGCTGGAGCGCGGCGTGCTGCACCAGATCATCGTAGTGGAGCGGCTGCTCGATCATCATCAAGTCGAAGCGATCGAGCGAGGCGAGCGTCGCGGCATCCGCGGGCGTGTAGGCGGCGTTCGCATCCACCATGAGCGGGATTGCGCCGAAGCGCGCCCGGATGGCCTCCACCGGCTTCGCGTCCCATCCCGGCTTGATCTTGATCTTGATGCGCCGGTAGCCGGCCGCAAGCTCGGTCTCCACTCGCGCGAGCAGCGCGTCGACCGTGGGCTCGATGCCGAGGGACACGCCCGACGCGATCGGCCGCGCCCCCGCGCCGAGCAACTCGCAGAGCGGACGCGACGCCTGGCGCGCTTCGAGATCCCACGCGGCCATCTCGAGCGCGGCCTTCGCCATCGGATGGCCGCGCACGCGGCGCCAGGCCGCCGACAGGTCGCGCGCGTGCGCGAACGTCCGGCCGATCACGGCCGGGACCAGATACTTCGTCAGCACATGCCAGGCGGTGGTGGTGGACTCGGCGCTGTAGAACGGATCGGCGTCGGCCACGCACTCGCCCCAGCCGACTGCGCCGTCGTCGTGCACGGCGACGAGCACGAACTCGCGGGCCGCCATCTGGCCGAAGCTCGTCTCGAACGGCCGCACGAGCGGCAGGCGCACGACCGACAGCTCCACGGCCGCGATGCGCATCGTTCGTCAAGTATACTTTCGCGTCAGGTTGGAGTTCCGCTATCTCGCCATCGAGGGCTCGATCGGCGTCGGAAAGTCGGCGCTCGCCGCGCGGTTGGGCGCGCGGCTCGATGCGACCGTGGTGCTCGACGAACCGGAGAATCCCTTTCTCGCCGACTTCTACGCCGGCCGCGCCGGCGCGGCATTCCAGGCCCAGCTCTTCTTCACGCTCGCGCGACACCGCCAGCTGTTGAAGCTGCGGCAGGGCGACCTCTTCACGCAGACGACGATCTGCGACTACGTCTTCGAGCGCGACCGGATCTACGCGTTCATGAATCTCGACGACAACGAGCTGTTCATCTACCAACGGCTGTACGACCTCGTCGCGCGGGACCTGCCGGTGCCCGACCTGGT
>JANOGJ010000203.1:0-2212 GCA_031405995.1 Acidobacteriota bacterium | reverse complement strand
GGCTTCATGCTGCTCGAGACAAAGTCGATCACGCAGTTCGCGCTCCTCTGGGGATCGACATGGGTGGTGGCGTCGCTGGCGATCGCGTCCGTGCTGGTGATGGCGCTCGCGGCGAACTTCGTCGTCTCGACCGGGCTGCGGATCCGGCCGCGGGCCGTGCTCGCGGCGCTCGTCGCCCTGCTCGCGCTCAACTACGCGCTCCCGCTGGGCCGGCTGGCGTTCGACAGCCGGGTCCTGGAGTCGGGCGTGTACGCGCTGCTCGTCTTCAGTCCGATCTTCTGCGCCGGCCTGCTGTTCGGATCCGCGATCCGGCGGTCGACGTCACTCGCGCGCGATTACGGGATGAACCTGCTCGGCGCGATGGCGGGCGGCGCGGCGGAGTACCTGTCGCTCCTCACCGGGTTTCAGATGCTGATCCCGGTGATCGCTTTCGTCTACATCAGTGCGGTGTTAGTGGGGCAAAACGACTCCGGGAGTCGTTTCACTCAAGTGAATCGATAACAGCGAAACGACTCCCGGTGTCGTCCGTTACAGCGAATAGCCGTCTCTGTACACCCTCGCAAGATACTCATTCGCGCCGGCATTGTTCGTCACTTCCATCTTCGCGCCGTCGTAGTGCAACTTCGCGTTGGCCCGGAGCGACACGACACCGAGCAGCATGATCTCGGTCAGGTGCGCGGCGTAGTCGAACGGGCACGAAATCTGCTCGCGCCCGCGGATCGCGTTGACCCAGTTCATCTCGTGCGACTCGTGCGGCACCCGCGCGAGCTTCTCCTTCGGCGCGCCGTGCGAGTTGTGCCGGTCGGCCGGCAACAGGCGCGGGCGCGCGCCGTACGTGTTCTGCAGCAGCTTCCCCTTGCTGCCGATGTAGAGGACCCCGCCTTCGCCCGACAGCCGCTCTTCGCCCATTTCTTCAGGCTTGGGCGGCAGCATCCCGCCGTCGTACCACGTGAGCTTGACCGGCGGCATGCCCGCGCGCGCCGGAAATTCATAGTGCGTCATCGTCGCGTTCGGATAGCAGACGTTGTTGAACGGCGTGGACGTGGTCTCGATCACCGTCGGGAGGCCCAGCTTCAGCGCCCATACCGGGTGATCGATGAGGTGCGCGCCCATGTCACCGAGCGCGCCCTGGCCCCAATCCACCCATCCGCGCCAGTTGAACGGATGGTACAGCGGGTGGTACTCGACGTCAGGCGCGACGCCGAGGAAGAGGTTCCACGACAACTTCTCCGGCACCGGGTAGTTGCCCTGCATCGCGGCGGCGAGGCGCTGCGTCACGCCGGTGTTGTTCCAGCGAAGCGACGCGGGATCGCCGTTGACGGCGGCCGGGCGCGGAATGCCCTGCGGCCAGAACGCGAGCGGGCGGTTCGTCCAGACGTGGACCTCGCGGACATCGCCAATCGCGCCTTCCAGAATGTACTCCTGGCCGCGCCGGGCGTCGTCCTGCGAATGTCCCTGGCAGCCCATCTGCGTGACGACCTTTTTCTCGGTCGCCTTTCGCGCGAGATGCCGCGCCTCGTGCACGGACCAGCACATCGGCTTCTGCACGTAGACGTGCTTGCCGAGATCCATCGCGGCCGACGCGATCACCGCGTGCATGTGATCCGGCGTCGCGATGATGACGGCGTCGATGTCCTTCTGCTTCTCGAGCATCTCGCGGTAGTCGCGGTACGTCTTCACGCGCGGGAGTTGATCGTTGACGAAACGGCGGACGTTGTCGCCGCCATTCGGACGCGCCCACTTCTCGTTGGCGGCGACCTGCGCCTTCGACGGACCGAAGTTCTGCCACGTCTGCGCCGGCGCGCCGCCCTGGCGCCCGCCCTGCCGTCCGCCGCCGCCCTGCCGGCCTCCCGCCCCACCGGCCGGTGGCGCCGGCGGCGCCGCTTCGGTGCGCCAGCCCTCGAAACGACGTTCCATCAGCCCGAAGTCGCAGTCGCAGATCGCGACGATGTTCTGACTCATGACGGCCTGGGTGTTGTTGCCGCCCATGCCGCCGACGCCGACGGTCGCGATGTTGACTGAGTCGCTCGGCGCCTGGAACCCTCGCCCGAGCACGTGGCGCGGCACGATGGCGAACGCCGCGCCGGTGGCAGCCGCCGTCTGCACGAACTTGCGTCTCGAGACGCCGGACGAATCGGGTGTGGTGTCGGGTGGCTGCGCGTGGTCGCTCATGGGACCTGTTAATAGAAGGGGTCGTACCTGTTTTCCACAG
>JANOGJ010000163.1:0-18724 GCA_031405995.1 Acidobacteriota bacterium | reverse complement strand
CGCGCGAGCGGGTCGCTGAACAGACGGCCGCCCGCCGCGCGCGGCAGCACCGTGTACCACATCACGTACGCCGGCAGCAGCCAGAAGTACACGAGCGGATGGCCGAACCACCAGAAGAATGTCCGGGCCACCAGCGGATCGATGGTCGCGACCCAGCCGAGCGACCACGGGATGATCATCACCACGACCTCGATCGCGAGACCCGTGGTGGCGAGATACCAGATGACGATGGTCGCGAGCATGCCGTGAATCGGCAGCGGCAGCGGAACGCCAGGGTGCTCGCGGCGCCACGATCGGATGCTCGCGATGAACACGCCGCCCCAGATCCACGACCCGGCCACCAGCAGCGTCGCGCCAATGTAGAAGATTGGATGCGCCTGCAGCGGCGGGTAGAACGTGTAGAGCACCGAGCTCTTGCCGGCCAGGATCGTCGTCGCCGCGGCCGCCGTGCCGGCCGTCGCCAGCCAGAACGCGAACCAGGCGGTGCGGCGGCCGGTGATGCGCCCGAGCGCGGCCTCCGCCAGCGCGTAGCCCAGGCCCATGATGAAGAACGTCGTGAAGACGAGCGCCATCAGGACGCCGTGCGCCGTCACCGAGAGGTAGTAAAGCGCCTCGCTGCGAAGCGGGAAGTCCACGTCGGCGATGGACATCGCCTGGAGAACACCCATCGCGGACGCCAGCGCGAAGGCCGCGACAGCCACGCCGATATGCGACGCCGCGAGCGTCTGGCGCGACGTCACGGCCGCTCCCGCTTGACGATGAGCTTGCCGACCATGCCGTGGTGAAAGGCGCCGCAGTACTCGTTGCAGGCAATCAGGTGCTCGCCCGGCTCGGCGAACGTGACGGTGAACTGGCTGACGTAGCCGGGCACCGCCATGGTGTTGGCGTTGGTGCCGACGACCTGAAATCCGTGGAGGACGTCGGAGCTGGTCACTCTGAACGTGATCGCCCGGCCCGCGGGCACTTCGATCGGATCCGGGCTGAACGAGAACATCTGGGTCACGACCGACACGACGATCCGGCCGTCCGGCATGACGTTGACGCCGGGGTTTCCGAACTCAGGGTGCGTGGCAATCGTGGTCGGATCCAGGGTCTCGAGGTGGCTCGGTGGCTGGATGGCCTGCAGACCTGCGCCGACGCCAATCGCCGCGAGGAAGAACAGAATGAGCGCCCCGGCCGCCCACATCCAAATCCGTTCATAGAGATCGACGCGCATGAGCCGGGTTGTTCCTTAATGATGCGGCGCGCCGCGCTCGAGGAAGAGGAAGACGTACATCGCCAGCCAGCCCAGCGCGAAGAGCGCGCCGAAGATGCCAACCACCGCCAGAGTGCCGCGCGGATGGCCGAACTCAGCAAGCGGATCGTCGGGGGCCTTGCCGGACCCAGGCGTGGCGGGCGGATCGGCAGACATCGCGCGTCATTCTAGTGGATGAAGCACGCCGCCGCTGGTGCGGAATAACGCGACACGACCTGCGGGCTAATTCGCACGCGCGGGAAGCCCGGCTCCGCGATCCCCACAATTCCGTTGGCAGACGTACTGCACTACGCGGGGCATGTCGCCCTCCGCTCGGGCGGACGCCCGCCCGTTCGAGATCATCGGCCGCCAGGACTTCTCCGAGGCGACCTTCCTGCTGGAGATCCGCCACCCTCTGATGGCCAGAGCCGCCCGGCCGGGCCAGTTCGTCATCGTGATGTCGCAGGAGCACGGCGAGCGAATCCCGCTGACCATCGCCGACTTCGATCGCGAGCGGGGCTCGATCACGCTCGTCATCCAGGCCGTGGGCAAGACGACCCGCGAGATGCAGCAGGCCTGCCAGCCTGGCACGGGCCTTCACGCAGTGGTCGGACCGATGGGCCTGCCGAGCCCGATCGGCCCTAAGAAAAAGGTGCTGTGCGTCGGCGGCGGACTGGGGGTGGCCCCCGTGTTCCCGCAGGCCCGAGCGTTCAAGGAAGCCGGCGCCGCCGTCATCGGCGTGCTCGGGTTCCGGAGCCGCGACCTCATTTTCTGGGAAGACAAGTTCCGGTCGGTCTGCGGCGAGCTGATCCTCTGCACGGATGACGGATCGGCGGGCGTGAAGGGCACGGTCGCCGAGGGCATCCGTCAGGCGATCGCCCGGCATCCCGACATCGAGGAGTGCGTCGCCATCGGACCGCCAATGATGATGCGCGGGTCGGCCGAAGCCACGCGCCCGCACGGCATCAAGACGGTCGTGTCGCTGAACCCGTTGATGATCGACGGCACGGGCATGTGCGGCGGCTGCCGCGTCAAGGTGGGCGGACAGATCAAGTTCGCATGCGTGGACGGGCCGGACTTCGACGGCCATCAGGTGGACTTCGACGATCTGGTGACGCGGCTCAAGCGCTTCACCGGTCAGGAGCAGGACGCGCTGGCGCGCTGGAACGAGGCGTGCCGCCTGCCCGGGCGATGAAGAAGAAGACGATCCGGACGATTCCCCAGCGGCGCACGCCGGCCGCCGAGCAGGATCCCCGCGAGCGCGTGACCAACTTCGCCGAGGTGTCGCGCGCCTACACGCCGGAACAGGCGGCGCTCGAGGCCGAGCGGTGCCTGCAGTGCCCCGACCAGCCGTGCATCGCGGGCTGCCCTGTCGGCATCAATATCCCGGGCTTCATCCAGCGCATCTCGGGCCAGGACATCCGCGGCGCCTACGACGTCATCGCCGCGACCAACCTGCTCCCGGCGGTGTGCGGCCGCGTCTGTCCCCAGGAATCGCAGTGCGAGGGCGTGTGCACGGTCGGCGACACGCTGGAGCCTGTCGCGATTGGACGCCTCGAGCGTTGGGTGGGCGACACCGCCATCGCCAACGGCTGGAGCACCGTGCCGTACATCGAGCCCACCGCGTTCCGCATCGGCATTGTCGGATCGGGTCCGGCCGGCATGGCGTGCGCGGCTGACATGGCTAAAGCCGGCTGCGACGTCATCGTCTACGAAGCGTTTCACCTCCCCGGCGGCGTCCTGCGCTACGGCATTCCGGATTTCCGCCTGCCGAACGAGGTCGTGGACGCGGAAATCCGCAACCTCGAGAAGCTCGGCGTCCGGTTCGAGTGCAACACGCTGGTCGGCCGGCTCTTCACGATCGAGCAGATGCTCGACGAAATGGGCTTCGACGCCGTGTTCGTGGGCACCGGCGCCGGGTACCCGACGATGCTCGGCGTGCCGGGCGATTCGCTGAACGGCGTGTTGTCGGCTAACGAGTTGCTGACGCGCTGCAACCTGATGCGCGCGCGGGAATTCCCGGCGTACGACACACCGCTGCCGCTCGGCCGGCGCGTCGCGGTCGTCGGGGCCGGCAACACGGCGATGGACGCGATGCGCGTGTGCCGGCGGCTCGGCGCGGAGAGCGTGTCCTGCATCTATCGCCGGAGCCGGGCGGAGTGCCCGGCCCGCGCCGAGGAAGTGCATCATGCGGAGGAAGAAGGCATCGAGTTCCGCTGGCTGACCAACCCCGTCGAAGTCCTTGGCGATGGCGCGGGCGGCGTGGCCGGGCTTCGATGCGTGCGCATGGAACTCGGCGAACCGGACCAGTCAGGACGCCGCAGGCCGGTCCCGGTCGCGGGCAGCGAGCACGACCTCGACGTCGACCTGGTGGTCGTGGCCATCGGCACCCACGCCAACCCGATCATGGGCCAGACGTCGTCGGTGAAGCTGAACGCGCGCGGCTACATCGAGACGGACGAGGACATGGCGACATCGGTGGCCGGGGTCTTCGCCGGCGGCGACATCGTGACGGGCGCCGCCACGGTCATTCTGGCCATGGGCGCCGGCCGCAGGGCCGCGCGCGGCATGAAGGCGTACCTGGGCATTCGCGACGCCGACGCGCCTTATCGCACAGGCGGCGGCACGTTCTTCGGCATCGACCTCGCGGAGCGGAACTTCGCGCGTGTACGGATGGCCCTGTCATGATGACGAGCGCGCGGAAGACGGTCACGACGCTGGCGCAGCATGTCGTCGAGATCATCAGTGATTCCGGGGAGGGCGCGCAGCGGTGCGGCCAGGCGCTCGGCTCGATCGCCGCGCGGATGGGCAACGGCGTCTGGACGGTCGAGATCATTCCGGCCGAGATCCGGCCGCCGGCGCGCAGCGTCGCGGGCGCGAGCGGCAACCGCATTCGTCTCGGGTCGCACCAGGTGACGAACGGCGGCGACGAGACGGACCTCGTGGTGGCGTTCAACGAGCAGGTCCTGCTCGGCCGGGTGCGGGCCGGCGAGCTCAAGCCCGGTTGCCGCGTCCTGCTCGAGAGCATGTGGCGCGACGATGCGGACCCGACGGTCGCGGCCTCGTACGCGGAGGTGTGCGATCGACTCGTCGCCGCCGGCTACAAGCTCACGGAAGTCCCGATGGAACGCGAGTGCCGCACGCTCGTGTCGGACCCGCGGCGCGGCAAGAACATGTTCGCGCTCGGCATGCTCTGCAGCATTTACAGCCTGGATCTCGAACTGGCCCGCGAGCAGATCGCCCTGACGTTCGGCAAAAAGGCCGCGACGGTCATCCGGACGAACATCGCGCTGCTCGACGCGGGCCACGCCTGGGCCGAGGCGAACCTCGAGTTCAAGTTCCAGGTCCCGGCGGTCCGCGCGACCGAACCCAAGGTCGTCGCCAACGGCAACACCGCGCTGGCCCTGGGCGTGCTGGCGTCGGGCATGGAGATCTGCGCGATGTACCCGATCACGCCGGCCACCTCGGCGTCGCACTACCTGTCGGAGGTGTTCGAAAAGGTGGGCGGCGTCGTGCACCAGGCCGAGGACGAGATCGCCGCGTGCGCGTTCGCCATCGGCGCGTCCTACGCGGGCCGCTGCACGGTGACGATTACCTCCGGCCCGGGCTATTCGCTGAAGCAGGAAGCCCTCGGCCTCGCGGTCATGGCCGAAATCCCGCTCGTCGTCATCAACGTGCAGCGCGGCGGGCCGAGCACGGGCCAGCCGACGAAGGCCGAGCAGGGCGATCTGCTCGCGACCATCTACGGCAGCCACGGCGACGCGCCCAAGATCGTGATGGCGGCGAGCACCGTCGAGGACTGCTTCTACTCGGTCATCACGGCGCGTAAGATCGCCGAGACCTTCCGGACGGTCGTCGTCCTGCTGTCCGACGCGAATCTGGCCACCGCCCAGACGCCGTTCCCGCGGCCCGTCTTCAACGAAGCCTGGATTGCGCCGCCAATCGACCAGAGTCCCGTGCCGGCGGGCGCGCGGCCGTACGACTGGCACCCCACGACGGGGCTCTCGCGCCGGTTCGTGCCGGGCCAGCCCGGCGGCATGCACACGGTGACCGGGCTCGCCCACGATCGCGACAGCCACGTGGCCTACGACGCGGAAATCAACGAGGAGAGCCTGCACGCGCGCAGCCTGAAGCTCGCGGCCTTTCAGAAGACGCTGAAGCCGCCGACCGTCTTCGGCGACGAAGCCGGCGATCTGCTGATTGTCGGCTGGGGCAGCACCAAGGGCACCATCGAGGAAGCCGTCGAGCACCTGCGCGGGGCAGGCGCGCGCGTGTCGTCGATGCACCTGCGGTACCTGCAGCCGCTGCCGCCGGGCATCAAGGAGATCATGGCGCGGTTCCGGCGCGTCATGACGATCGAGATGAACTGGTCCGACCGGCGGGAGGATGAGCTGGTGGACGAGGACAACCGGCGGTACTCGGCGCTCGCGATGATGCTGCGGTCACGCTACCTCGTGGACGTGGACTGCTGGAGCGAGGTGCGCGGCACGCCGATCAAGCCGAGCGCGATTTGCCGCGTCGTTCGCGAGAAACTGGACGCCGTGCCTTCATGAGGTGCGCATGACGACCGCTTCCACGCACTGTCTCCTCGAGATGTACGAAGAGCGTCACGAGCTGGAGGACTACCAGGGCGGCGTGCCGCGATGGTGCAGCGGCTGCGGCGACAACGCCATCCTCACGGCGGTGCAGCGCCTCTGCCGCGACGAACAGCTCAAGCCGGAGAAGACCGTGTTCGTGTCGGGCATCGGGTGCTCCAGCCGGTTTCCGCACTACATGAAGACGTACGGCTTCCACGGCATCCATGGGCGCGCGCTGCCCGTCGCCGAGGGCGTGCGCCTCGCGCGGCCGGACCTGCACGTGTTCGTCAACACCGGCGACGGCGACTGCTGCAGCATCGGCGCGGCGCACTGGATCCACGCCGTCCGCTACAACATGAACATGACGGTCTTCCTGCACGACAACCAGATCTACGGCCTGACGAAGATGCAGGCCTCGCCCACGTCACCCAAGGGGCTCAAGAGCAACACCACCCCGCGAGGCGCCTACCTCGACGCGCTCCAGCCGCTCACCGTGACGCTGGGAATCCAGAACGTGTCGTTCGTGGCGCAGGCGGTCGACTGGATTCCCGAGCTCCTTTACGACACGGTCAAGGCGGCCTTCCACCACCGCGGCTTCTCGTTCGTGCGGATCGTCCAACGCTGCCCCGAGTGGCTGCCCAAGCTCTTCGAGCCGGTCCTGCACGACCCCCTGCGGGTCCAGCTCCTGCACCACGAGGACGGCCTGCAGCCGAGCCCGGGGCTCCGCGCCGTGTACAAGAACCAACTCCTGCACGACCCGTCGAACCTCGACCGGGCTCGCGAGATCGCATCGGTGGCCGATCCCATTCCCGTGGGCATCCTCTATCGCAACCCGGAGGTGCCCTGCTACGAGGACCTGCGGCGCACGGAACACATCCGCACGCCGGAACTCATTCGCGCGGGTCTCGAGGCCGAGTTCGACAGGTTCACGGTCTGGCCACAGGAGGCGGCCGGATAGCGCCATGGATGCGAGCCGTCGCGCGCACGTCGCGTTCCACCTGACCGGACGCCGGACCGGCGCGACGTCGCTCGATGCCGTCGAAGGCTCGGGACTCCGCCCGGCGCTGTTCGCGCGCTACCGCGATCTGAACGACCTTCGGTACGACTTCCCGCTGGTGCTGGACGCCGGCGGCGGCACGCTCGCCGAGTCGTGGTCGGGCGCCTGCGACCGCGTGCTCAAGGACATCGCGCGCGGCGAGGACGGAGACCGGGTGAGCCGGCACGTCCTGCGGCTCGAGCGCGAGGTCCGGACGGCCGTCGCGTCGGGCGCGAAAGGGCCGCTCTCCGCGCTCTGGGCCCGGGCAGCCGCGCGCCTGTCCTCCGAGGACGAGCCGCTCGTGGCCGACAGCCTGAACCAGGCGAAGACCGCGCTCGGCATTGACGGCGAGGTGGCCGACTGCGACGCCGACCTGCCGAGACACCTCCTCACCCACGCCTGGAGCCTCACCCAGGCGCGAAAGGCCGCGGCGTTCCGCGCGGACCTCGACCGGCTGGTCCGCGGTCTCACCGACATTCTGCGCGCCGACGTCGCGCATTCCGCCGAGGGCTGCCGCGCCGATCACTTGCGCGCCGCGGTGGGCGGCGTCGACGGAGACGAGATCGACTTCGACGCGCTCGCGCGCGTGCTCACGACCGCCGCGCCGGCGGCCACGCTCGCGCCCGCCCGGCGCCGGCGAATCGAGGGCCTCATCGCCGCGCTCCAGTCGCAGGACTTCTACCCGGCGTACGCCTTCACGTTCAACCGGCCGACGGCCGCACTGGCCGCCTACCGGGGCCGGCTGCCGAAGATGGCCGCGCTCGCGAAGGCGGTCGCGGTGGCCGAACTCGAAGCGCAGCACAGCTATCGCGAAGACCGCCACGACGCGCTGTTCGAGCACGCGGGCCCGGACACGCTCGACCCGCGCGACCTCGGGGCGTTTCCCGACTACTTCGTCTCGGCGAACGCGCGCGATCTCGATCCGGCCGAGCAGGCGGCGCTGCTGGAAATGCTCTCGTCGGGCCTGCCGGTGAAAGTGCTGCTGCAATGGGACGACCTCCTCGACGAGTCGCCGGTGGGCGACGGCCATCTGGGTCTCGACCCCCGCTGCCGGCAACTGGCGACGATGGCCATGAGCGCGGGCGACGCGTACGTCGTGCAGGCGCCGAGCTCACTCCTTTATCAGATGCGCGAACGACTGCTCGGCGGCATGGCCTATCAGGGTCCCGCGCTCTTCAGCGTGTTCTCCGGCGCGGGCGGCCAGACCGATGGCCTCTCGCCGTATCTTTGCGCCGCCGCGGCGCTCGAGTCGCGGGCGTTCCCGGCGTTCGCCTACGACCCGTCGGCCGGATCCGACTGGGCCTCGCGCTTCTCGCTGGACGGCAACCCCCAGCTCGATCGGGACTGGCCGGTGCAACCGTTCGTGTACGAGGACGAGCGGCATCAGCGCGCGTCCGAGTCCGTCGCCTTCACGCTCGCCGATTTCGTCGCGTGTGACCGCCGCGGGGCGCGGCATTTCGCGCGGGTACCGAGGGCCGACTGGAACGGCGGGTTCGTGTCGATGGACGCGGCGGTTCTGGCCGGCCCGGGCGTGGCCGCGGGCGCCGTCCCGGCGCTTCTGATGGTCGATTCGGCGCTCGCGCTACAGAGAGTGATTGTGGACGAGCGGCTGCTGCGTGAGGTGCGCCGGTGCCGGGAGCAGTGGCGCAGTCTTCAGGAACTCGGGGGCGTGCACAATTCGCATGCCGAGCGCCTGGTCGCGCGCGAGCGGGACCGGACCGGGCCCCCGCGCGAGGCGCCGGCGCAACACGCGCCCGCGGTTGTGATCCCGGAGGGGCAGTCCGCTCCAGCCGAGGTGACGGACGGACCGGCGCCGGGCCAGCCGTACATCGAAACGCCGCGGTGCTCGACGTGCAACGAGTGCACGAACCTCAACCCGAACATGTTCGCGTACAACGAGAACCGGCAGGCGTACATCAAGAACCCGGACGCCGGCACGTTCGCTCAGATGGTGGAGGCAGCCGAGAGCTGCCAGTTGTCGATCATTCATCCCGGCGCGCCGCGCAACCCGAATGAGCCCGGGCTCGAGGAGCTCATCGCGCGCGCGCAACCGTTTCAGTAGATCTGGAGGCCGGGTCTTCAGACCCGGCCTGTGTCGTGCTAGTCGGGGACCGCGAGGTCCGGCATTGGCGGCGCCTGGAAGAACTTCCGGATGGCGCGGCCAATCCAGCGCGCCCAGCGCGCGGAGCGGTGGACGCGCGCGCTGTCGGAGGCGAAGCCGGTGATGGCGTACAACAGGCGGTAGAGCGTGGAGACGAGCATGAACGCCACGCGGGACTTGAGCGACTGGACGACCCGCGAGCGGACCCACACGCTGCGCCAGCTGTAAAACTGGTCCCAGACGCCCTGTGTCCCCTTGCGAATCTCCTCGGCCGTCAGGGTCGGATGCGGGCTGAAAATCTTGGGCCGACTGGCCTCGGGAATCAGCCAGTGCTTGGTGATCGGCACGCCGTCGACCAGCTTCTGTTCGCGGCCGTCGCTCTTGGCCCACTTATCGAAGTCGATCGTCCCGGGGAACGGCGTCAGCAGCACGAACTGGGCGAACGTGATGTTGGCCTCTTCGGCGAGCTTCAGCGTGGCGTCGAACGTGTCGGCGCGATCGCTCGGCAGACCGAAAATGAACGAGCCGAGCACATGAACCCCGTGCTTGCGGAACTCCCGCAGCCGCTTGACGAGCTCATCGCCAGACAGATTGAAGCCCTTGTAGACGTCCTTCAGCCCTTCGGCGGTCACGGACTCGACGCCGACCAGCGCGCCCTTGATGCGGGCGCGGCACATCGCCTGAAGAAACGCCGGATCCTCGGCGGCCTCCATGGTGATCTGCGTGAAGAAAATGGTGTCGCTTGGCAGTTTCGCGAGACGCTCCATGAGCTCGAACCGCTCCTGGCGCATCTCCTGCAGCTCGTGCAGCCGGGTCTTATCCTCGCGGCGATCCGCGGCGGCGAGGTCGGCCAGCGCGACCGGATAGAAGTTGTCGTCGGCCAACGCGATGAAGCGGAAGCCCCGGCGGCGCAGCTCGACGATCTCCGTCACGACCGCATCGACGAGGCGCATGCGCGGCGCCTGGCCATCGGTGCGCCAGACCGAGCAGAACGAACAATGCTTCGGGCAGCCGCGCACGGTCTGCACGGACGCCCACATGTAGCTGTCCTTCGGGAGGAGGTCCCAGCGCGCGGGGATGAACTGGTCACCCTCGATGCGTCCGCCTTCGTAGGTCCGCTCCGGCTTCCCGGCCACGCACGCGCGGACGACGGACTGCCACACCACGTCGCCATCGCCCTTGACGACGGCGTGCGCGCCGCCGAACTCGTGGACTTCGTCGGGAAAGAGCGTGGCGTGAATGCCGCCGAAGACGACCCACGCGCCGCGCGCGCGCAGCTCGCGGCCGAGCTCGTAACCGCGCCGCGCGTTGCCGGTGTGGATGCCGATCCCGACGACGTCGCCGCGCGCGATGGTCGAGACGTCGAGGTGGCCGAGCGTCTCGTCCACGATGCGCGGATCGCCCCACTCGGTGCCCGTCGCGCCGGCCAGCACGTACAGCCAGCGCGGAGTGATCACCGCCACGCCGAAGGCCACGTGGCTGGGGTTAACGAGATGAACGCGCATGCTGCTCCATGGGTCTTGGATCGTATCCCGGACCGGCGCCCGATCCGCAGCCTTTTCCGTGTGCCGGTATTCGTGGCGCGCGGAGGCTCCGCGGCGCGCCACGTGCCGTTTTTGCTGCGGTTATCACGGCATTTCAGGTGGCCAGCGCCGTGCTATACTACGTCCGTCGCCGATCTGGCCTGCCGCTCGCACCTTCAAGAGCTGACCGAGTCGTTTCTCGTTCCTCTCGTTTCTGCAGCAGTCGTGGATGGTCCACCTGGCTCAGTTGGCAGAGCGCCGTTAATGGGGCGCACGTCCGCATCCTGCGGACGAGAAGAGGATACGTGAATCAGAAGTTGTACGTAGGCAATCTCCCGTTTTCCACCGATGAACAAATGCTCGAAGGGCTCTTCGCCCAGGCCGGACCGGTCGGCTCGGTCCGCGTCATGCGCGACCAGGCCACCGGGCGGGCACGCGGCTTCGCGTTTGTCGAAATGGCCACCGAGGACGGCGCGCGCGCCGCGATCGAGAAGTTCAACGAGTCGGAACTCGAAGGCCGCCGACTGACCGTGAACGAGGCTCGGCCGCAGACGGCGGGCGCCGGCGGCGGGCGCGGCCGGTCGGGCGGCGGGGATTTCGGCGGAGGCGGCGGACGTCGTCGCGAGCCGCGCTGGTAAGGTAAGTGCGGGGCCGGGGCCGCGCCGCGAGGCGCGCGCTCCGGCCCCCTGTTTTTCTGGGACAGGAGTCCTCTCATGCGACTGTTCGCCAACGGCAAGCGAGTGACGCAAGCGTCGTACGGTCCCGGCACGATCGTGTCGACCGATGAGCGGTACACCGTCATTGAGTTCGACGACCACGGGCGCCGCACGTTCGTGACGACCATGGTCGCGCTCGAGCCGACGTCGGCGCCGGCGCCGGTGCGAGCGGGGGCCGCGGGCCGTGCCCGCCGCGCGCCGCGCAAAGCCGCCGCCGGCAAAGCCGTCGACGGCAAAGTCACCGCCGGAAAGGCCATCGCCGGAAAGACCATCGCCGGAAAAACCACCGCCGGAAAAGCCACCGCCGGAAAGGCCGCCGCCGGATCGGAACGGAAGACGTCCTAGCCTGACGGGCGGGAGGGACCATATCCGTGCACAAGAGCCGGCCCACACAAAACAAGCGTCAGCGTGAACGCGCGCAGGCGGAGCTCCGGAAGCACAAAGCCGAGCGGCGCCAGGCGTCCAAGGCCCGCCGGGCCGCCTCGCCCCGGCCCGAGGGCGAGGATCCGGATATTGCCGGCATCCGCCCGGGCCCGCAGCCGTCGCCCTACGGCGACGAGCTCCTCATCGTCGACGAGGTCGTCGACGAGGTCGTCAAACTCGAGGAGTAGCCGGAAGCCCTGATGCGCCCGGGCCGCACGGTTGTCGGCCTCGCGACGTCTGTCGGCGGCGCCGCGCTCCTCATCTGGTACGTCCGCTACATCGGCCTCGACTCGATCCGCGCGGGCCTCGCCCCGGTCGGCGCGTGGTTCCTCCTGATTCTCCTGCTCTCCCTGCTCCGCTTCGCGGCGCGCGCCTCCGCCTGGGCCTCGCTCATCGCGGAGCCGGTGCCCGTTGGGCGCGCCCTCGCGGCCACGATTAGCGGCGACGCCATCGGCGCGGTGACGCCGCTCGGGATCTTCGCGGGCGAGCCCGCCAAGGCGCTGCTGCTCCGCCGCGAGGTCGCGGCCCCGGGCGCGCTGGCGGCCCTCGCCGCGGAGAATTTCTTTTACGGCGTCTCGATCGCGATCTACATCATGGTCGGCGCCGCGGCCATGCTCGCCGTGTTTCCCGTGCCCGACGCCGTGCGCGTTGCCGGCGCCGGCGCGCTGCTGGCGATGGCGGGCGGCCTCGCGTTCGCCGGCTGGCTCGCGTGGCGGCGGCCCTCGATCGTCGGCGCCGCGCTCGGCGCGCTGCCCTTCTCGCGGCTTCGCGCCGCGGCCGCGCGAGTGCGCGAATTCGAGGCGCAGACCTACGGATCAGCCGCCGCGCCTGGCGCCCGGCTGGGGATCGTGTCCGGATACGAGGCGGCGTTCCACGCACTGAGCTTCGTCGAGGCGTGGACCACGCTCTGGCTCCTGACCGGCCAGTCGCTGCCGCTCGAGGCGTTCGTGCTCGACGCCTTCGGCCGCGCGCTGAACGTCATGTTCCGGATCGTACCGCTGCGGCTGGGCGTCGATCAGGCCGGGTCCGGCGTGCTGGCGCAGGCCATCGGCCTCGATCCGGTGACCGGCGTCGCGCTCTCACTCGTGCGCACCACACGGCTCGTCGTCTGGTGCATCGTGGGCCTGGCTCTGCTGGCGCGGGCCAGACGGTCGCGGTGACATTGCTTACATCTTTGTCAGTTGATCGAAAGCCGATCGTCGTCGCCGGTAGGAGGTGCAGAATAGGTTTCTGTTCCTCGAAGGAGATGTGCCATGACGATCAAGCGGCGATTCGCGCGTCGATGCGGACTCGCATTAGTAGGGATGGCGATCGTGACGCCTAGCCTCGTGTCGGGCCAGCAGACACCGGCCGCGCCGGTCGCGCCGGTCAAACCGCGCTACCAGGTGCTGCACGACGAGACGCGCACCGACAATTACTTCTGGCTTCGCGAAAAATCGAACCCCGAAGTCATCAAGTATCTCGAAGCCGAGAACGCGTACACCGCGGCCCGCATGCGCCACACCGAGGCGCTCCAGGACTCGCTCTACAAGGAGTTGCTCGGCCGCATCAAGGAGACGGACGCCGCCGTGCCGTACCGCAAGGACGGCTACTGGTATTACAGCCGCACGGAGCAGGGCAAGGCGTATCCGATCTTCTTCCGCAAGAAGGGCACGCTCACGGCGCCCGAGGAAGTCGTCCTCAACCAGAACGAGCTCGCGCGCGACAAGAAGTTCCACGCGCTCGGCGGCTCGGACGTCAGCCCGGACGCCACGCTCCTGCTCTACCTCGAGGACGTGACGGCGTTTCGCGAGTACACGCTCTACGTCAAGAACCTGGCGACCGGACAGATCGTCGACAAGATCCCGGACGTCTGGAACGGCACCGCTTGGGCCGACGACAACAAGACCTTCTTCTACATGAAGGCCGACGAGGCCAAGCGCGGCAACGCGGTCTGGCGGCACGTCATCGGGACACCCGTCCAGAAGGACGTCAAGGTGTTTCAGGAAGACGACGTCCTGAATAACGTGGGGATCGCCCGGTCCCGCAGCGGGAAGTACGTGTTCATCGCCGCCGACGGCTTTACGTCGTCGGAGTGGCGGTTCGTCCCGACGGCCAAGCCGACGGCGGAGCCCACGCTCATCGCGGCGAGGCGGCCGCGCGTCGAGTACAGCGTCGATCATTCGGGCGCGTTCTTCTACATCTACACGAACGATGGCGCGAAGAACTTCCGGATCGTCCAGGCGCCGGAAGCCGACCCGTCCCCCGCGAAGTGGAAGGACTGGCTGGGGCACCGCGCGAGCGTGTTCGTCGAAGGCGCCGACTTCTTCGAGAAGTTCGCCGTCGTGGCCGAGCGGCACGACGGGCTGCGGCGGCTGCGCGTCGTCGACCTGGGCACGAAGCAGGCCCACGACATCGCGATGGCGGAGGCGGCCTATGCCGTCTCCCCGTCCACGAACGAGGAATTCTCAACGCGGCTCTACCGCTTCAACTACTCCTCGCTGGTCACGCCGGCGTCGGTGTTCGACTACAACGTGGGAACCCGTGAACGCATTCTGAAGAAGCGGCGGGAGATCCCGAGCGGGTTCGACGCCTCGAAGTACGAGGTCCGGCGGCGCATGGCGCCCGCGCGCGACGGCGTGCAGGTGCCCATCTCGATCCTGGTCAAGCGCGGCGTGAAGGTGGACGGGTCGAATCCCCTGCTCCTGTACGCGTACGGTTCCTACGGCGCCACGACCGAGCCCGGCTTCAGCGCCAATGTCTTCAGCCTCGTCGACCGCGGCTTCGTGTACGCGATCGCGCACATCCGCGGCGGCCAGGAAATGGGCCGACAGTGGTACGACGACGGCAAGATGCTGCGGAAGATGAATACCTTCAACGACTTCATCGACGTGGCCCAGTACCTCGTGAAGAGCGGCTACACGAAGCCCGAGAAGCTCATCGCCAACGGCGGCAGCGCCGGCGGTCTGCTGATGGGCGCGATCGCGAACATGCGGCCCGACCTCTTCAAGGCGATCGTGGCGGAGGTGCCGTTCGTGGACGTCATCAACACGATGTTCGACGAGACGTTGCCGCTCACCGCGCAGGAATGGGAGCAGTGGGGCAACCCGCGCGACCTCGAGCACTACTCCTACATGCGCCGCTACTCGCCGTACGACAACGTCGAGCGCAAGGCGTACCCGTCGCTGCTCGTCACGACCTCGCTCAACGACTCGCAGGTCATGTACTGGGAGCCGGCCAAGTGGGTGGCGAAGCTGCGCGCGATGAAGACGGACAGCAACCCGCTCTTCTTCAAGATCAACCTGGCGGGCGGCCACGACGGCAGCTCGGGCCGGTACGACCAGTTGAAGGAAGTGGCGTTCAAGTACGCGTTCATGCTGGACGCCGCGGGGCTCGTAACGCGATAGATTGAGGGCTTGCGGCTCGAGCAGCTAGGCCTCGTCGGCAACTGCCAGCTTTCGGCGCTCGTCGAGTCCACGGGCGCCGTCGTCTGGTGCTGCCTGCCGCGGGCGGACGCGGAACCGGTGTTCGGCGCGCTGCTCGATCCGGCCGGGGGCCGTTTTGTCGCGGGCGCGCCGGACGGCTCGCCCGGCACGCAGCGCTACCTCGACAACACGAACGTCCTCGAGACGGAGTTCGCCGGGCCCGACGGGCGCTTTCGCGTCACGGACTTCGCGCCGCGGTTCGAGCAGCACGGCCGCACGTTCCGACCCACGATGATCGTCCGCGTGCTCGAGCCGATCGGCGGGGCGCCGCGGGTCTCGGTCCGGTGCGAGCCGGTCCTCGGCTGGAGCAAGGCACGACCGGCCGTCACGCAGGGCTCCCATCACATTCAGTTCGAGGGGTACGACGCCGCCCTGCGCCTGACGACGGACCTGCCCCTGTCGTACCTCGACGGCCGGCCGTTCCACCTGACTGAGCGTCGGCATCTCGTGCTCACGTGGGGCGAGCCGGTCGAGGAGCCGCTGACGCCGCTCTGCGACCGCCTGCTGAACGCGACGCTGGATCACTGGCGGCGCTGGGTGAAGCACTGCGACATCCCGCCCCACTACCAGCAGGACGTCATTCGGTCGGCCCTCGCGCTCAAGCTCCTCTGCTACGAGGACACGGGCGCCATTATCGCGGCCGTGACGACCTCGATCCCCGAGGCGCCGGGCAGTCGCCGCACCTGGGACTACCGGTACTGCTGGCTCCGCGATGCCTACTACGTCGTGGACGCGTTCCGGCTGCTCGGCCATTTCGAGGAACGCGAGGCGTTCGTCGCCTACGTGCTCAACGTGGCCGCCGGTCGTTCGGATCTGGCGCTCTCCCCGCTGTACAGCATGACGGGCGGCGCGGCGCCGGCCGAGCGCATCGAGGCCGGCTGGGCGGGCTTCAACGGCGACGGGCCGGTGCGCGTCGGCAACGAGGCCGCGGGCCAGGTTCAACACGACATCTTCGGGGAGATCATCCTGGCGCTCGCGCCCATCTTTCACGACGATCGCTTCAGCGCGGAGCGCACACCGGCGACGCTCGACCTGCTGCTGCGGCTCGCCGATCGGGCGATCGCGGTGGCCGGCACGCCGGATCGCGGCATCTGGGAGTACCGGCGGGCGCCGCAGCCGCAGACGTTTTCCACCCTGATGTGCTGGGCGGCAGCCGACCGCGCCGCGGTCATCGCCGAACGCCACGCGCCGGCGAAGGCGCCGGCGTTGAGGCAAGCGGCCGACCGGATCCGCGACGACGTCGCGACGCGCGCCTGGAGCCCGACGCGCGGCAGCTACGTCGGCACGTACGGCGGCAACGAACTGGACGCCTCGCTGCTGCAGATGGCGCCGCTCCGACTGTTTCCGGCGGACGACCCGCGCCTCGGCGGCACGATTGACGCGATCCGGACCGGCCTGATGCAGAACGGTTGGCTGATGCGCTATCGGGACGACGACGGCCTCGGGCTGCCTGCGTCGGCGTTCCTGCTCTGCACGTTCTGGCTGATCGAAGCCCTGGCGATCGTCGGCCGCCCGTCGGAGGCGCGCGACCTCATGCAGGCCGCGCGGGCGATGGAGTCGCCGCTCGGCTTGATCTCGGAGGACTACGACACGATGGCGCGGCGCCTGACCGGCAACTTCCCGCAGGCCTACTCGCATGTCGGACTGATCCGCGCGGCGTTCGCGGCGTCGCCGCGTTGGCGGGACGTGCTCTAGGCCCAGCGGTCAGCGCCGGAGCGCCAGGATCCGTTCGAGCAGTCTCACCACGTCGACGGGTGACCGAAGCCGGTACGCCGCCGCGCTGCGGCGGCGCCCGACCGCGGCGGACAGCGTCAGCGACATCTCAAACACCGACTCGTCCGTGACGTCGTCGCCGATGAAGACCGCCGGCAGCGCGTGGCCCGGACGGCGCTTCCGTTCGGCGTCCAGAATGGCGCGAACGGCGACAGCCTTGTCGACGCGGACGCGCGGCAGAATCTCCCAGACGCACTTGCCGGCCATCAGCCGAAGGCGATCGGCCGCGCGCACGGCGCGGCGGACGGCGCGCGTGGCCGCGCGATGGCTCGCGGGCGGCGCGCCGCGGTAGTGCACGGCGACGCTGGCCTGCTTGAATTCGATCGTCACGCCCCGCACGCCGGCGAGGGCTCGCCGCAACTCGCGCGCGACCCCGGCGATCGCGGCGATCTCGGCGGGCCGCACGAGCCGCAGCGCGGCGCCGCCGGGCGACCGCAGGAAGAACCCGTGATCGCCGGCGTACCACAGGCCGCGCACGCCCACCCGGCGGCGCAAGTCGACGAGAGGCCGGCCGCTGATGAACCCGACGACGTGGCCGTCGGCCGCGAGGCGCGCGAGCGCGCGGCGGACCCGGCCCGAGAGGCGCACGGCCGCCGCGTGACGGTGGATCGGCGCCAGGGTGCCGTCGAAGTCGGTGAGCACCGCGACCCGGTCGGCCCGCGCGAGGCGGCGCGCGAGGCGCGGCCAGTCGGCCGCCAGCCGCCCGATCATGTCCGTTCCGCCGGCCTCCGGGTCCGATCGGCGGCGCGGTCGGCCGACTCGAGGCGGATGGCGGCCAGATCCCCAATCAACCGGCCGGCCCAGCGGAACACGTTGTGCTCGCGCACGGTCTGGCGCATCCGGCGCATCCGCACCCGCGCGTCCGCTTCGGACATCGTCAGCGCCTGGTGCAGCGCCTCGGCGACCTGCTCGGTGTCGTACGGATTCACGATCAGCGCGTCGTCCAGCTCGCCGCTCGCGCCCGCGAACTGGCTCAGCACGAGGACGCCGGTCTCATCGTCCCGCGCCGCCACGAACTCCTTCGCAACGAGGTTCATGCCGTCGTGCAGCGAGGTCACGAGACACACGGCGGCGGCCCGGTAGTAGCGCTCGATTTCGTCGTGGCCGTGATGCTTGGCGATGAGAACGATGGGCTTCCACACCGGCGTCTGGAACCGCCGGTTGATGCGGGCCGCTTCGGACTCGATCGAGGCCAGCAGCTCCTGGTAGCGCTTGATGTCGGTGCGGCTGGGCGCGGCGATCTGCACGAACGTGAATTGCCCGACTTCGTCCGGCCATCGCTCGAAGAACCGCTCGATGCCGGCGAACCGCTCGACGATGCCCTTGGTGTAGTCGGCGCGATCGACGCCGATGCCGAGGCGGTACGCCGACACGCCCAGCGCCTTCAAGAGGTCCACGGGTGAGGGCGCCGGGGGACGAGGCGGATCGCCGGGGACCGCCTCGCGGAACGCGACGCTGATGGGAAACGGGCGCACGGCCGTGAGGTGGCCGCCGCGGCGCACCGCGAAGCGCTCCCACTCGATGTGCGACTCGAACGCGCGGTCGACGGTGTCGAGAAAGTTGTTGCAGTGCGCCTGCGTGTGGAAGCCGATGAGGTCCGCGCCGAGCAGCCCGTCGAGCAGGTCGGACTGCCACGGGCAGATCCCGAAGGCCTCCGGATTCGGCCAGGGAATGTGCCAGAACATGGCCACCTGGACGTCCGGCCGCTTCGCTTTCACCAGCCGCGGGACGAGCGCGAAGTGATAATCCTGCACGAGCAGGATCGGCGCTTCCGTGCCGCGCATTTCCTGGAGCGCCGCGTCGGCGAATCGCTGATTGGCGCGTTCGTAGTGCGCCCAGTCCGAGGCGCGAAACACCGGCCGCGTGTGCGCGATGTG
>JANOGJ010000146.1:0-1776 GCA_031405995.1 Acidobacteriota bacterium | reverse complement strand
TGCTGCGTCCGCCTTCCTGCAGGGCGTCGAGCAGGTTCGGCCTCATCGCGCGCCAGGCCGGCACGGCGCCGAAGAGCAGACCGGCGCCGATCGTCATGGCGACCGTGAACAGAACAACGGACCAGTCGAGGCCGATGCCGTCGGCGCGCGGCACGGTTGTGGGAATCAAGGGCCGCAGCGCGCGAATGCCGGCCCACGCCAGCGCCAGCCCGGCCAGGCCGCCCGAAACCGCGAACACGCCACTCTCGACGAGCGAACGCCGGAGGAGCGTGACGCGGCCGGCGCCAAACGCCGCGCGGACCGCGAAGTCCCGGCGCGTCGCCGCCGATCGCGCGAGCAGCAGGTTCGCGATATTCGCGCACGCGATGAGCAGCACGAGCACGACCGCGCTGAACAGCACCCACAGCGTCGGCCCGATCTTGCCGACGACCTGCTCGTGCGCCGGCACCAGCGTCACGCCCCATCCGGTATTCGAGTCCGGATTCTCGCGCGCGATGTCACGGGCGATGCCGTCCATCTCCGAGCGCGCCCGGTCGATCGTCGTGCCCGCCGCCAGCCGGCCCATCGTCTTGTACATGCGATGCGGCCGGGAGGCGAGCGACGTGAGGTCGAGCGTCAGCGGCGACCAGATCTCGACATCCTTGTCGCCGGCCGGGAACTGAAAGCTCGGCGGCATGACGCCGATGATCTGGTGCGATTCGCCGTCGAGGAGGATCGACGTGCCGACGACACCGCGATCGCCGCCGAATCGCCGCAGCCAAGCGCCGTGGCTCAGCACGGCCAGGCGTTCATGGCCCGGCCGTTCCTCCTCGGCTGTGAACGTGCGGCCGGCGAATGGCGGAACGCGCAGGACATTGAAGAGCGCGGGCGACACATCCACGCTCGCGATGCGTTCGGCGGTACTGGTGCCCGTGCCCGTCAGCGTGAAGCCGCGGTAGCGATACGCGCCAATGCCCTCGAGCGTGCGCGTGCGCGCGCGCCAGTCCAAATACGTGGCGCCCGAGACTTCCGCCTGCTCCTGTCCAAGTTGCCGGTTCGCCTCCCAGAGCACGACGAGCTCGCTCGGATCGGTGTACTGCAGCGGGCGCAGCAGCACGCCGTACAGCACGCTGAAGATCGTGGAGTTCACGCCGATGCCGAGCGCCAGCGTGAGCACGATCACGGCGGCAAACCCGGCGTTCGATCGGATCGATCGAAGCGCCTCGCGCACGTCCTGCAGCATGGTGGGCCGATCCTAGTCGATCTCACCGTAGAATCCCGTTTCATGCCCACGCGACGCGCCGGTACGAACGCCGCCGCCCTGGTCGCCATGGGGATCCTCTGCGTGACGCCGCTCTCGGCGCACCCGGTCCCGTTCAGCTACCTCGATGTGCGCTTGACGCCCGAGGCCGTTGATGGCGCCGTCGTCCTGCACATCTTCGATGTCGCGCACGACCTGGACGTCACGCCGATTGAACGGTTTCTCGACCCCGAGTTCGTCAAGGCGCAGGAACCCGCGATTGCGCGCCTGGTGCAGGCGCGACTTCGTCTGACGACGAACGGCCAGCCGTTCGCCGCCGTGTGGGCCGGCGTCGAGATCCTCGCGGAGCGCCAGTCGCTGCGCGTACGCATCCGCCAGCCGCTCGATCGCCCGGCCGCGACGCTGACCGTCGAGGGCACGCTCTTTCCTTACGATCCCGAGCACAAGACCTTCGTCAACGTCTACGAAGGCGACGCGCTGACGCAGTGCTTAATCCAAGACGTTGATGTGCTGAATCCAAATGGAGGACACGCACT
>JANOGJ010000109.1:0-5152 GCA_031405995.1 Acidobacteriota bacterium | reverse complement strand
AAACTATTCCGCCACCATGCATAACGGATTGAATTTATGGCCCTGGAACGTGATGGAGGATACGATTCGAAGTTTGCCAGAACCGTGCCGGATTTATATTCTGGGAAACGAACAGGTATATGGCTTTCCTCGACGGTTCTGGTATTCCAGAGGACATTCAGATGCACGGTTTTCGCGATGCTACGAACGACCGACGACTACTACCAGTGATAGGAGACACCGACCGCCCGCTGTCGTAAGCTGGCGCCTATGTCGCGCCGATTCTCTGTCGCCGCCCTGGTCCTGTCCGCCGTGTCCGCCATCGACGCCGTCCCCACCCAGCGCGGCGGCTCGACCGAGCACACCCTCACGCCGCTCATCGGCCTGTGGCGCGCGGCAATCGAAGACGGCCGGGCCACGTTCACCATCGACGGCACGGCGCCGGCGCTCAAACCGGATGAGGAGGGAGCCCGCGCGATCTTCGGCGCGGACGCGCCGCAGTTCCTCAAGGCGGCGTCGGGGCCGGGCGTCTTTCCGCTGGCGGCCGCCCGGACGATTCCGGCATTCAAAAGCGGCCGCCTCGCCGTCGAGTTCAAGATCCTCGCCGGCGCGTCGGACCAGACGGCCGGGCTCGTCTTCAACCTGAAACCCGACGGCACCTACAACTACGCGCGCTACAACACCAAGGACGGCAACGTCGCCATCTGGAAGTTCGAGAACGGGACGCGGACCGTGCTCGCGCACGGCGATCTGCACGAACAGCTGCCGTTCCACGCGTGGCAGAGGCTGGCCGTCGTCGTCAACGGCCGATCGGTGACGGCAACCGTGAATGACAAACTGCGCGTGACGCACACGCTCGATCGCGACGTCGACGGCCGCGTCGGCCTGTGGACCAAGGCGGACTCGGTCACGTCGTTTCGAAATCTCACCGTCGTGAGCGTGAGCCGCTAGCGGCGAAGCCGGCGGGCGAGCTGTTCCCGGAAGTGCCGCGCCTGGGCGTCGCGCAGCGCCCGATTGTCGTCGGGCGACGGCATGGCGACGAGCAGCGTCATGCTGCCCATCTCATCCTCGGATTCCCGGCCCCAGCGCACCCGCACCGGCGGCGAGCTGGGGTTGCGCGGGTTGTCGGCCGAGTTGTCGTAGACGATCTCGACGTCGAGCTTCGCGCCCTTCGGCAGGCGCACCGGCGCCTGGAAAAGATACGAGTCCTGCCATCTGAAATCCCAGTCCTTGATCCAGAGCAGTCCGCGCGTCGATCCGTCCGGCAGCGTGACGGTCATCTTCATCTCGCGGCCCAGGTAGTGCGCGTGGCCGCGCGCGCCGTAGGCCTCGATCTCGACCGGCAGCACGAACGTGTCGCGGACGACGAAGCGCTTCTCGCCGGCCGGGATGTCGAGGCCCGCCGCGAAGCCGAACGCGGGCGGCACCTGCACGCCGGTCAGCGACTTCCTGGGCGGCGTCTTCGAGAAGTAGAGCGCGAGCCGGCCGTTCTCCTGCTCCGCTTTCCCGGACGGATGCAGGTGCATCTGCATCACGATGTTGGAGTGCGGCGGCAAGCGCTGCGCGATGCCATCCGGAAAAAATCGCGGCGTTACGCCCGGCACCCAGCCGCCGAGGCCGCCCCACGCGTCATCGGCCGCGCCGATCCGTGCGCCGGCGCTGCGGCCGCGGCCGGGACCGAGGAGGGCGCGGCCGAGGCCCGGGATCACGTCGGCGTCGGTCACGACCACGTCGGATGGCTCGATAAAAAACAGCGCGTGGTGCACGACGCTGCGCGCCGTGGGTTGATAGTCGATCGCGACGATCGAGCGATCGACGGGCAGGTCCAGCTCGAGCGTGACGTTGCGGTACAGGTCGCGTCCTTCGGCGGGCACCGGGATGGCCGAGGGCAGCGCCAGGATGAGATCGGGCACGCCCAGCGGCCATCCGACTGGGAACGACGGCGGCGGAGGCGCCTTCGAGAGATCTCCTGGCGGCATGCCCGCGTCCACCCACGTCTTGAGCGTGGCCAGATTCTCGTCCGTGAGCCGGCGCTCGTCGCGGAGGGCGGGATAGCCGTCGGCCCGCGCGGCATGCCACGGCGGCATGTAGCGCCGCGCGGTGACCTCGACGATCGTCTGCCCGCGCCGCTTCACGTCGTCGTACGACAGCAGCGAGAAGGGCGCCGACTGACCGGGTCGATGGCAGCTCGCGCAGTTGGCGTAGATGAGAGGCGCGATGTCGGCGGCGAAGGTCGGCGGGGCAGACCGAGACGCGCCGAGCACGCGCGGCGTGATGGCGGCGGCGAGACCGATGGCGCCAGCCAGCGTTGCGGCCAGCAGAACCCCGGAACGCAGTCCCATCATTCGTCACATCATAATAGTGCCGTGCAACTGAGGTTGCCCTGGTCGGTACCGCGCGTCGTCCGCGACGATCGCACGCTCGAGGTCGACGGCCGCCGCGTGTCGGTCGCCGTCGTGCGGCACCATCTGGCTCGCCGGTACGTCGTGCGGGTCGGTCTGGACGGCGGTGTTCGCGTCACGATTCCGCGCGGGGCGTCCATCGCGGGCGGGCTCGCGTTCGCGCGCCGGCAGACCGGGTGGATCGCCCGCGAGCAGGCGCGGCTGATCCAATTGGCGTTGAGCTTCGCGCCGGGATCAGCGGCCTGGTTTCGCGGCGAGCGCGTGACGATCGCCACGGAAGGATTCGAGGCGCACGCGCGGGCACTCGCGGCGCGCGAGTTGCCGGCGCGCTGCCTGGAGCTGTCAGGCGCGTTCGGCGTCGCGGTGGCGCGCGTCTCGGTGCGCAACCAGCGCTCGCGCTGGGGCGCCTGCTCGCCGCGCGGGCTCATCACGCTCAACTGGCGCCTGATTCAGATGCCGTCCGCGGTGAGCGACTACGTGATCATCCATGAGCTGATGCACGTCCGGCAGCCGAATCACTCGCGGCGGTTCTGGCGCGAGGTCGAGTCTGTCTGTCCGGCCTGGCGAGACGCGGAGCGCTGGCTGCGGAAGCACGGCCGGGAGATTCTCTGACCCGGCCGCGCTTGACTCGCCCGTTCCGTCCCCGTATTGTCCACGCGTTCAACCACAACCAGGAGGCAGCATGCGCCGTTCCCGTACCGGTCTTGTTCTTGCGACATTGATGGCGGCCGTCGCAGTTTCGCGCTGCGGGTCTCCGGGCGAGTCGGGCAAGTCTTCGGGACCCACGGCGGCGCCGCCGCAAGGAAGAAATAACCTGGTCGTCGCGGTGAGCGCTCCCGATGTGGCGCGGCTGGCGATCGAAGTACGGTCGAGCGAGTGGACACCGCTGAAGCACGACATCAAGGCGGCGAACGGGCGGGCGGTTGGCGGCGTCTTCGTGCCGCCGGGCGGGAGTCGCGAGATCGTCATCACGGCCTTCGACGCGAACGGCGTCGAGACGCACCGCGGATCCGACCAGCGGACGGTCGGTGAGGTCGCGCGCGGGTTCGCGATCGCCCTGAGGCCCGCCCGGACCGGCGACGCGCTGGTGGCCGAGCTCTCGACCGAGCGCGTGGAAATCGATCGGACCGGTCAGGAGGGCGGCGCGGTCACTCTTCGCGCACGCGTGATCGATCCCGACGGACAACCAGTGAAATTCGATCTGCTCGATATCAGGTGGCGCCTGAGCGACGTGCGGGATTACCGGCTCGCGCCGGTGCCCGGGGACGGCGGTGTCGTCGTGACGCCGGCGTCAACCGGGAGACCAGCGCCGGTCAGGCTCTGCATCCCCCCGGGAACGGTCGTCGCCTGCCGCCTGGCCAACTGCGGGACGATCGACATCTGCCGCGATCCGTGGGTGAACATCGCGGCTGGCGGCGAGCACACGTGTGGGCTGACTAGGGCCGGCGTGGCGTTTTGCTGGGGCCGCAACACCGACGGCGAGCTGGGCGTGACGACACAGGACTCCTGCGGCGGCCAGCCGTGCAGCCCGAAACCGATTCCGGTCACGTGTGCGCCGGGCGCGCCGTGTGTCTTCAAGCAAATCGCCGCCGGCGCCGTGCGGACCTGCGCCATCGACGCCAACAACGACGCCTGGTGCTGGGGGTTTGGCAGCACCACTCGCACGCGGCTGCAGGCGCAGTTGGCCGGCGCCACGGTCAAGTTCACGTCGATCACGGTCGGCTTCTCGCATGTGTGCGCCCTCTCGGATCGGAATGACATCTGGTGCGCCGGCGAGAATTACTACGGGCAGATTGGGCTCCCGCGCGCCACGACCCAGCAAGTCGCGCTGTCGACGCCGCAGCGGATCCTGGCGCCGCTGCACTTCAAGAAGGTCGTCGCCGGCGACAACCACACGTGTGCGATTGCTCAAGACGGCACGTCGATGGCGTGTTGGGGCGACAACACCGACAGGCAGGCGCTCCCGGCCAACGCACCAACGCCGTTTCCGTCGGAGTCGACTTGCAGTTGCACCAGCAGTCCGGTGTGGCAGCCGCTCGGCGGGGGCGTGACCGTCGAGACCGCGGCCGCGGGTCCGCGCATCACGTGCGCGCGCCTGAGCACTGGAGAGACGCGCTGCTGGGGCATCAACGCCTCACTTCTCGGGTTTCCGAGCACCCAGCCTGTGACGCGCGTGACCGCTGGGGACGTCCACGTGTGCGGGCTGGTAAGCCAAGCGGCGTTGTGTATGGGGAACGGGTTCTTCGGCCAGGTCGGCAACAACGCGATCTCATATCAGTCGATGCCGGTCGCGGTGAGTACGCCTCCGACCGCGTACTCCGACATCGCTGCCGGGCGAGCGCACACCTGCGGGATCACGACGACGGGGGACGCCTTCTGTTGGGGCCGCAACGACCAGGGCCAGCTCGGCATCGGCATGAGCTCGTCGGCCGGCTCTCTCGTGCCCGCGCTCGTCGTTCGATAAGGCATACGAGGTTGCCTATGGCCCGCCTGACGACTCTCGGCTCCCGGTGCGTTGCGGTCTTGCTGCTGGCGTCAGGCGTCGTGCTGGCGCAGACGCAGACCCAGACTCAAGCCCCATCCCCGACCCAGACCCCGGTTCAAACTCCGACCGGTCCGATTGATGCCGCCGACATTGACGCGCTCCTGAAGCAGTTCAACGTGCCCGGCGTCAGCATCGCGGTGATTCACAAAGGCCGCATCGAATGGGCGCAAAAGTTTCATGTCAAAACCCACCATACTTATTATTGAAGATGACCCGACCTGGCAGA
>JANOGJ010000106.1:0-3849 GCA_031405995.1 Acidobacteriota bacterium | reverse complement strand
GCAGCATGAAGCCGGCGCCGAGCAGGAAGACCGGCCAGGAGGCCCGGCTGGTCCGGCCGCGCAGGACGGGCACGACGAGCGCAAAGGACGCCAGCAGGATCAGGCCGATCGTGATCAGGTAGTGCCGCGGCACGTGCCGGTGGCGCATGTAGAGAAACGGCCAGTCGTCGGACGCCGGCTCGATCGACGCGTCGCGCCGGTGCTGGCGCGCCCGGCTCGGCTCGCGCGACTGGCCGAACGCCGCGACTTGATCGGGCACGACCGGGTCGGTCGTCAGCGTCGCGAGCCGCGGTCCGGCCATCAGCACGCCCAGGTACGACCGCGCCTCGTGCACATGCACGCGCGGCTCGGCGCCGAACACCGCCGCCGCGGTGTTCGCCAGCCGGTCCACCAGCCAGCGCTCGCGGAAGTAGTTGTAGATGACGAGCAGCCCGCCGGGCTTCAGCCGGTCGCGCACCGCGCGAAACGACTCCAGCGTGAACATGTAGCTCTCGAGCCGCACGCCGGAGAACCCTGACTGCAGCGTCAGCGAGTCCACGAGCGCAAACACCACCAGGTCATACTGCCGGTCCGTCGTGCGCAGGAAATGCCGGGCGTCGTCGTTGACCGCGGTCACGCGCGGATCCTGGTAGGGATGGTCCGGATGGCGCTCTCGCCCAATCCGCAGGATGGCCGGATCGATCTCCACGGCGTCCACACGTTTGGCGCCGTGCTTGAGTGCCGCGGCGACATCCGTGCCCGATCCCGCGCCGAGGATGAGCACGTCCTCGAACACGTCGCCGAACACGGCGTACGGCCACTGATAGAAGTACTCCTTCTGATCGACCGGCGCCATCGACTGATGAAAGATGTTGTTCACCTCGACGACGGTGTCGGGCCCCTGCTGGCTGACGCCGATCTTGTAGTACGGCGACCAGATCGTGCCGCGCGCCATCACGTGCACCACCGCGATCGAGGCCACGACGAGGCCGATCTGAATTGCGACGGCCGGGCGTCCCAGCGCCGGCTCACCGGGGCCGGCCCGCACGAGCAACGGCAGCGCCGCGGCGCCGGCCAGGGCAAACCACGCCGCCGGCGGCCACTCGAGCCACGACATCATCGCGAAGACGACGACGCCCGCGAGGCTGCCGGCCACGTTGACGGTGTAGCCCCGGAGCGGCGGCAGCGCGGCCATCTCGCGGCCCATGCGCTGCGCAAGCGCCGCGAACAAGGCGACCACGACGAGGAAGATCGCCGGCAGGAGCAGCGTGCTTTCGATCGGCAGCACCTTGTCGGCCGTGCCGCTCGAGAAGTAGATGGCGCTGTCGCCCTGCACGACCACTTCGAGCCGCAGGCCGTAGACGCCGGCCACCATGGCGCCAAGGATCGCGGGGAACCAGCCGAAGAGCCGCCGGCGTGCCGGCGCCAACAGGCAGCCCAGGCCGATGCCGAGGAAGCTCGCGAGCAGGATGAAGTTCGAGAAGAACGCGAGCAGGCGAATCTGCGCCGGCATCCATCGGATGAGCGCCACTTCGAGGAAGAGGACGAGGAATGAGGCGAGGAACGCGGGAATCAACGGTTGTTCGCGGACTCGATTCTAATCTTAGGCGAAAGCCGCGCGGAACGGTATTACGATAGCGCCCGCAGGAGTGAACCCCATGCGAGCCCGAATCTCGATCGCCGCGCTGGCCGCGGCCGCCCTGACGGCGTCGGTCGCCGGCCAGCCCAACCCGTTCCTCGGCAAGTGGAATCTCAATGGCACCGGCGAGGCCTCCAGTTATGTGTACTGGCTGGAGATCAAGGAGGACGCCGGGCAGCTTTCCGGCATGTTCCTCAATCGCGGGGGCAGTCCCACGCGGCTCGCGGTCGTGAAGGTCGAGAACGGCGAGCTCGTCTTCCAGGGGGCCGGGCGCGAGGGCCAGCCGAGCGGCCCCGAGTACCGCGCGAAGCTCGACGGCGGCAAGCTCGCCGGCTTCCACATGCTGCCGCCGGCAGGGCGGGGGCGCGGCGCAGCGCCTGCCGATCCCTCACAACCCGCACCGCCGCCTCCACCGGCGCGGCGCATCGACTGGGTCGGCGTGCGTCCGCCGGCGTGGCCCGCGGCGAATGCCAACGCCCGCCACACGTACGGCAAGCCGGTCGTGCTCTTCGACGGCAAGTCGATGGACGCGTTCGGCGTGCAGTTCCCGACGCGGGCGCTTGGCTGGACGATCGTCGACGCCGTGATGCAGAACGAAGCGGGCGCGAACAACCTGGTCACGAAGGAGAAGTTCACGGACTTCAAGGTCGAAGCCGAGTACAAGCTCGGCAAGGCCAGCAACAGCGGCATTTACCTGCGCGGCCGGTACGAGCTGCAGATCTTCGACGATTTCGGAGAGGCTGACGTCAAGACGACCGGGCACCTGGCCATCTACGGACACACCAAACCGCGCGTCAACGCGAGCAAGCCGATCGGCGAGTGGCAGGTGTTCGAGGCCATCATCGTGGCGAATCGCGTGACGGCCACCCTCAATGGCCAGCGGGTGCATGACAACCAGATCATCGAGGGCATCACCGGCGGCGCGCTCGACAGCGACGAACTCGCGCCGGGCCCGCTCATGATTCAGGGCGATCATCAGGGTGTCTGGATTCGCAAGCTCGTCGTGACGCCGATCACGCGCGCCGGCCGCTAGTCGGAAGGCTGATGACGCGTTCGATCGCGCTCGCGGTGCTGCTTGGCCTGTGTGTCGTTCCTGCGGCCACGCAGAATCAGAACGCCCCCGCGCCAGCGACTACGATCCTGCTGCGCCCCGCGCGCGTCTTCGACGGCGACGTCGCGCACGAGGGCTGGGTCGTGCTCGTGCGTGGCCAGCGGATCGAGGCCGCCGGCCCCGCCGCGTCCGTGACCGCGCCTGCCGGCACGCGCACCATCGATCTCCCCGGCGCGACGCTCCTACCCGGCCTCATCGACGCCCACTCGCACGTCCTGCTCCACGCTTACAACGAAGCGCCCTGGAACGATCAGGTCCTCAAGGAACCCGAAGCCCTTCGCGTCGCGCGCGCGGTGAACCACCTCAAGGCCACGCTCGACGCCGGCTTCACCACGATTCGCGATCTCGGCACCGAGGGCGCGGGCTACGCCGACGTCGGTCTGAAGCAGGCCGTGACCCAGGGCATCATTCCCGGCCCGCGCCTGCTCGTGACGACGCGTGCCATCGTCGCCACGGGCACGTACGCGCCGAAGGGCTTCTCGCCGGCGTGGACGGTTCCCCAGGGCGCCGAGGAAGCCGATGGCAACGCGCTGATCCGTGTCGTGCGCGATCAGGCGGGGAAGGGCGCCGACTGGATCAAGGTCTACGGCGACTACCGCGCCGGTCCCCGCGGCGAAGCTACACCGACGTTCTCCCTCGACGAGATGCGGCTGATCGTCGACACGGCCAAGAGTCTGAATCGTCCCGTTGTCGTGCACGCCTCGACGCCCGAGGGCATGCGGCGCGCCATCCTCGCGGGCGCCGCGACGATCGAGCACGGTGACGGCGGCACGGCCGAAATCTTCAAGCTCATGGCCGAGCGCGGTGTCGCGCTGTGCCCGACGCTCGCGGCCGGCGACGCCACGAGCCAGTACGGCGGGTGGCGCAAGGGACAGGACCCGGAACCGGCCGGCATCCGGCGCAAGCGCGAGAGCTTCAAGCTCGCGATGGACGCCGGTGTGATCATCGCGTCGGGCTCGGACGTCGGCGTCTTTCCGCATGGCGAGAACACAGAGCGCATCGTCGATGCGGCCCGACAGGCGCAACAGGCTTCTCGCGACGAAGACTGGCATCACCCCGTGATCGACGAGATAGCGAGGCTCGCCGAGCGACGCGCTGCCCGGATCGTCTGAGCGGGCGG
>JANOGJ010000082.1:0-4505 GCA_031405995.1 Acidobacteriota bacterium | reverse complement strand
CGGTACGACGCTTCCGCGATCTCGCGCTGCGGGTAGCCCTGCTCCACCGCGGCGACCATCCCGCCCATCCGATCGATGATGTCGAAGTAGCGGTAGGCGCCGGCCTCCATGTCGAGCGTCAGACGCTCGACGAAGTACGAGCCGCCGAGCGGGTCGACCACGTTCGTCACCCCGCTTTCGTGGGCGATGACCTGCTGCGTGCGGAGCGCCAGCGTGGCGGCCTCGGCCGTGGGCAGCGAGAGCGCTTCGTCGAGCGAATTCGTGTGCAGCGAGTTCGTGCCGCCGAGCACGGCCCCGAGCGCCTGGATCGCCGTGCGGACGACGTTGTTGTACGGCTGCTGGGCGGTCAGGGATACGCCCGCGGTCTGCGTGTGAAACCGCAGCTTCAAGGAGCGTTCGTCCTTGGCGCCGAACCGATCGCGCATGACGTGCGCCCAGATCTTGCGCGCGGCGCGGTACTTCGCGATCTCCTCGAAGAAGTCGCTGTGCGCGTTGAAGAAGAACGACATGCGCGGCACGAAGTCGTCGACGTCGAGCCCGGCGTCGACGCCCCACTGCACGTACTCGATGCCGTCGCGGAGGGTGAACGCCAGCTCCTGCAGCGCCGTGGACCCGGCCTCGCGGATGTGGTACCCGCTCACCGAGATCGTGTTCCAGCGGGGCACTTCCTTCGCGCAGAACGCGAAGATGTCGGTGATGAGCCGCATCGACGGCCGCGGCGGGAAGATGTACTCCATCTGGGCGATGAACTCCTTCAGGATGTCGTTCTGGATCGTCCCCGACAGCGTCTGCCAGTCGGCGCCCTGCTTCTCCGCCACGACCAGGTACATCGCGAAGATCATCGGCGCCGGCGAGTTGATCGTCATCGACGTCGTGATGGCGCCGAGCGAGATGCCGTCGAACAGCCGCTCCATGTCGGCGAGCGACACAACCGAGACGCCGCACTTGCCGACCTCGCCCAGCGAGAGCGGGTGGTCCGGATCGCGGCCCATCAGCGTCGGAAGGTCGAACGCCACGCTGAGGCCGGTGCCGCCCGCGGCGAGCAGCTGCTTGTAGCGCCCGTTCGTTTCCTCCGGCGTGCCAAATCCCGCGAACTGGCGCATCGTCCAGAGCTTGCCGCGGTAGCCGGACGGATGGATCCCGCGCGTGTACGGGAACTCACCCGGATCGGCCAGGTCGCGCTCGTAGCGCAGACCCGCCAGATCCTCGGCGGTGTAGAGCGGCTCGATCGGACGGCCCGAGATCGTGGTGAACGTCCCGCCGCCGTCGGCCGTCGCGGTCTTCATAGCGCATAATTATAGGCCCATCTCATGATCGTTCAGGCGCAAGCTCGGTTGACATCCCTTCCGAGGCGCGGGTACTCTCGCCTGCTCGGGCCCGCGCGGGAATCGCGCCAGCCCAGGAGGACTGAATGACCTCGTCGGGCAAGGACCTCTTTGACACGATGCTGCAGGAATTCGGCGCGGCGGCGCGCCTGCTGGGGCTCGATCCGGGGCTTTGGAAAGTTCTCACCCATCCCAAGCGGCAGATGATCGTCTCCTGTCCGATCGTGATGGACAGCGGCCAGGTCGAAGTCTTCACCGGCTTTCGGGTGATGTACAACATCGCGCTCGGCCCTGCCAAGGGCGGCATTCGGTACCACCCGGGCGTCAACCTGGACGAAGTGACGACGCTGGCCGCCTGGATGACGTGGAAGTGCGCGGTCGCCGGCATCCCGTTCGGCGGCGGCAAGGGCGGCGTCATCTGCGACCCGAGCAAGATGTCGCAGCGGGAGCTGGAGGCCTTGACCCGTCGCTACATCGCCGAGATCATCGACGCGATCGGCCCCGAGAAGGACGTGCCCGCGCCCGACGTGAATACGAACGAGCAGGTCATGGCGTGGGTGATGGACACCTACAGCATGCACGTCGGCGTGGCGACGACGGCCGTCGTGACCGGCAAGCCGGTCGAGATGGGCGGCTCGCTCGGCCGCCGCGAGGCGACCGGACGCGGCGTCATGATCACGACCCGCGAGGCGGCCCAGCACCTGGGCCTCGACATCAAGCGCGCCACGGTCGCCGTGCAGGGCTTCGGCAATGTCGGGTCCGTCTCGGCGCTGCTCCTGGCGAGGCTCGGCGCGAAGATCGTCGCCGTGACCGACTGGAAAGGCGGCGTCCACAACCCCGCCGGTCTCGACGTCGACGCGCTCGTCGCCTGGACGGCCCAGCGCAAGACGGTCGCCGGGTTTCCGAAGGCCGAGCCGCTCGCGGTCGACCGCATCTTCGAGCTCGACGTCGACGTGCTGATTCCCGCGGCCCTCGAAGCGCAGATCACGATGGCCAACGCCCCCAAGATCAAGGCCAAGATCGTGGCCGAGGGCGCCAACGGCCCGACGACGCCGGAGGCCCACACGCACCTGCACGCACGCGGCGTCTTCGTGATTCCCGACATCCTCGCCAACGCGGGCGGCGTCACGACGTCCTACTTCGAATGGGTGCAGGACCGGTACGGCTACTTCTGGGAAGAAGAAGAGGTCAACACGCGGCTCGAGCGCAAGATGCACACCGCGTTCCACACCGTCCTCGACACGTCGCTGAAGTACAAAGTCGACATGCGGACCGCGGCCTACATCGTCGCGATCGGCCGCGTGGCGGCCGTGACGAAGCTCAGGGGAATGTACGCGTAGAGAGCAGGATCCGACGGTGCGAGGGTCCGATGGTGCCTCGGACCCTGGACCCCGGACTCTCGGACGTCTCTACTCAACCTTAACTGCGGACTCTCACGGTTAATCACACTCACCGCTTGACCCGCGCTTCTTGATCAGCGAACGAAAGCTGACTTGATACAAGCGGATGATGCCAATGCCAGGCGCGTAGGAAAACCTCCAGAGTCTGCCGATCGGCGATTCTGACAAAGCTCCCGGCCGGGTAATCTTCCGTGTAAGCACCTCGCCGCTTGCCCACTACTCCTCCTTCTTGATTCTGGCCGGCTCTGTCAACTGCCGCTGCCACGCTCCGCCGGCAAGTAGCTGGACCGTTTGCGGGGACGGCTGCAGCGGTTTTCAGACAGGTGTAGCACGCGGTCGGCCCTCACTCGCGATCTCGCGCGCCACAATTCGGGCGCGCTGCTCGAATTCGGGCCCACCGTGTGCTACACCTGTCTGAAACCCGCTGTAGCTAACCGGTTAGGCGCCGGAACGAAGTTGCCAGACTTGGTGCCCGGGTTCGTGGTCCCGCAGCTGTGGCAACCGGACGTCTTGCCAATGTCGTTGATCTTGGCGCGTTCCTGGGCCGTGAAGTCACGGCCTGGAGACCTGGCTGGGATTGACTCGCCCGCATGCTTTCCAACTCCCGTCGCGCTCCTGGCGCCATCCGCTACATCATCGGCGCGCTTGACTATAGCCTTGGCGCCTCCCGCCACGGCGTCGGCGGCCTGCAGCACCCGTCTGACAGTTCCGGGCGACGGCACGATCGGAAGAGCCGCTCCGGCGACGTCGAGGACGGCCTTGCCGGCAGTGCTCCACGACGGGTTCTTGATGAATTCGACGACGCTGGCACCAGCGCTGACGAAGTCCAAGACATCCCAGAGGGTGCGCCCGTCCGGATCGACGAATCGCAGGGGATTGTTGCTGGCGTAGGCGTACCGATTCCACCCCTGCGGATTCGTGAGGTTGCCAAGGCCGTCGCGGACCGGGTCCACACTCGTGAGCCGACCGAGGGCGGCACGATAGTACCGGCCGCCGAAGTACTGCAGCGCCGTCTCGGCGTCGAGCTCCTTGCCTGCAAACCGGCGCGGGTCGCCGCTCATCGGCGCCGTGTCTTCGCCGAAGGCGAAGTAGTCGTGCCGCGTCACCACGACATAGGGCGTGCTGGAGTCCGTGACGGCGCGCAGGCGCGAGGGCGACAATCGCCTCGCCTCGTGCCGCCCGCGGTCGAATCGATGTGGATCTACACCACCGAGCTGATTCCCAGCGCGTAGAGCCAGGCCATGGCTACTAAGGAGGCCGCGGCGAGCAGGGCTGGACGAACAGACATTCGTAGGTAGGCTGAGTACACGAATACAGCGGCCATCAGACCGAGGTTCACATAGATCGTCGCGTAACGTCGGTCACTATAGGACGGTCCGATCAGCGCCTCAGTGACCGCTCCTGACAGCACGAGCGCATAGCTCATCGTGGTGAGCATGAGCAGGAATGTCACCTTGCCTCTTCCGGATGTCGTCAGAGTCCACTTGTGCCAGCCCCACGTTATGGCGGAGAAGGGCGCCATTAACAGAGCCATCGCGGCGACGAAAAGTAAGCCTAGACTCATGCTCCCCCGCTACTTCGGGATCGTTTTGGGAATGCGCTGTTCCATCGGTGGCTTCAAATCGGAGTCTTTGCCCTCTGGCATGAACAAGATCGGGGTGACGTTCCCCTTCGAGTCATACGGGCCGTGTCAACGTCTTTGCTAACGCGCCGGTGATCGGACGGTTCAGATAGAGATTGCCGACCATCTGGGGGTGCATTATGCGACCGTGAGTCGTCG
>JANOGJ010000070.1:0-5624 GCA_031405995.1 Acidobacteriota bacterium | reverse complement strand
ACGGCGCGCATCATCGGCGTCGGGCCGCACGCGTAGACGGTCACGGGATTCGCCGCCGGACGCGCCGTCAGCGCGCGCTCGAGCGGACCGGTCACGCGGCCGGATTCGCCGCGGCTGCCGTCCTCGGTGGTGAGCACGAGTCGCGCGCCCATCGCCTCGAACGTCGCGACGCCGTACAGGTCGGCCGCGGACCGCGCGCCGTAGAAGAGCGTCATCGGCGTGCGACGCGCGGCGAGCGCCTCGGCGAGCGTCACGAACGGCGCCAGCCCGACGCCGCCGGCCACCATCCAGGCCTCGGACGGCGGATCCACCGGCACGAACGGCCGGCCGAGCGGCCCGAGACAGCCGACGCGATCGCCGGGTTCAGCCGCGTAGAGGAGCGCCGTGCCGGCGCCGACGCGCTTGTTGAGCAGGCTCAGGCCGGTCGCCTCTCCGCCGGCGTCGCGCAGAATCTCGAAGATCGAGAACGGCCGGCGGAGCAGCGGGTCGAGCCCGGCCTGCGGCTTGACCATGACGAACTGGCCGGGGAGCGACACGCGCGCGATGGCGGGCGCGTCGAGGCTGATGACGTTGTAGCTGGACGACAGCCGCGTGTTCGCGATCACCTCAGCGTCGACGTCGACGAGCATCGCGACAGTATAACGCGCGGGTGGCTGCACTATCCTTGTGCCGTGCGCTACCTCCGCATGCTCACGAACGCCGTCGCGGGCGGCGTGCTCGTGGCGATGTACCTCGTCGTGCTCGTGCTCCAGCTCAATCCGCAAGTGCCGCTCGCGTCGGCGACCGCCGCGCGGTGGTTTGTCGCGCTCCTCGCGATGTACGGCCCGTACCTCAGCGCGCTGCTGTTCCTGCTCATGCTCGCGCGCGAAGCGCTCGCGTCGCGTCCCCTCTCGCCGGCGTGGTTCAGCCTGCGCCTCATCGCCTGGCTGGGATCGATCGGCGCGGCCGCCGCCGCCGTGATCACGTGGGCCAACCTGCGCGGCTTTCGCGCCGTGCTCACGCTCGAGGCCGCGGACCACATGCGGCAGGGTGCGATCGCCACGACGATCTTCGCCGGCGTCCTGCTCACCGTGGCCACGCTGCGCTACTCGTTCGGGCGCCGCGGCAGCCGGCTGACCGCCTCGATTCTCGTCGCCTCGATGCTCGGCTCGGTCGGCGTGCCGCTGTGGCTGCGCGTGCCGTTCGAACCGGTGGTGCCCGGGCCCCGGCGTCTCAAGCCGGAGGCGCGCACCGTCGCGCTGCCGCCGCGCGTGCGCCTGATCCTCCTCGACGGCGCGTCGCTCGGCTTCATCCGGCACCGCATCGCGGCCGGACAACTGCCGAACTTCGGCAAGCTCATCGAGCGCGGCGCGACCGTGGATCTCGCCACGCTGCGGCCGACCCAGGTCGAGCCCGTGTGGGCGGCCGCCGCCACCGGCAAGTACCCGCCCGCCAACGGCATCCGCTCGCAGGCGCTCTACCGGGTCCGCGCCGACGACGCCGAGCCGGTGAACCTGCTGCCGGATTACTGCTTCGCCTACGCGCTGCCGTACCAGGGATTCGTGCGCGCGGAGGCGTTGACGCAGGACGCGCTGCGCGCCCGGCCGATCTGGGACATCCTCGCCGACTTTGGGCTCGGCGCCGGCATCGTCAACTGGCCGCTCACCCGGCCCGCCAGCGCGCGGCGGGGCTACGTGATCAGCGACGTGTTCGACGAGGCGACGAGCGAGCCGCTGCGGCTCGGCGACGCGCAGGCCGGCGCGCCGTCCACGGCCGTGGACCTCGCGCGCGAGTCGTTCGACCTGTGGCAATTGCGGACCTGGCGCGACGTGCTGCCGTCGGTCGCGCCCGGCGAGGCGCCGACGTCGGATTTGATCCGCGCGCGCTGGGATCGTGCCTACGCCGATGCCGCGACCGCGCTCGAGCAGCAGTTCGTGCCGCGCCTTACCGCGATCCGCTACGAGGGGATCGACGACCTCGCGCACACGTACCTGCGTGACGCGATGCCGGAACAGTTCGGCGCCGTCCGGCGCGGCGATCCGCATCGGTCCCTGCTCGATCGCTACTACACGTTCATCGACAGCGAGGTCGGGCGCGCAATCGGACTGCTCGAGGAAGGCGACGCGCTGTTTGTCGTCTCCGGGTTCGGCATGGAGCCGAACTCGCTCCTGAAGCGCCTGTGGCGGTGGATTCAAGGCCAGCCGGACCAGCCCGGCTCGCACGAGTGGGCGCCCGACGGGTTCCTCATGGCCTATGGCACGAACATCGCGCAGGGCCAGTACCGACGCGGGTCGATCGTGGATCTCGCGCCGACGGTCCTGTACTACATGGGGCTGCCGGTCGGGCGGGACATGGACGGCTTCGCGCGGACGGATTTGTTTCGCGGAAACTTCACTCGCGAACGGCCGGTGTCATATACGCAGACACACGAGAAATAACAAAAGCTCTCAACACGAAGAACACGAAGACACGAAGGGGAACTTAGGGGGCGGACGATTAACGATGTCAGGCCACGAGGGCGCCGGGATCTGTCGTCTCGCGCCCTCCTTCTTCGTGGCCTTGCGTGGTGTTTCGTTTCATTCCCCCCAACGTATTTCTTCGTGTCTTCGTGTCTTCGTGTTGAAGGCTCTTTTGACTCGAAGGCTCTTTCGACACGTTCGTGCTAAGCTTGGTTCGCTCTTTAACGCGGTCCCGCGAGGCCGCAAAGAGGCGCACATGTTCCTTCACGCCCTTCACCTTCTTCACGCCCTTCCTGTCGGTGCCGCATGTCCGTTGTAATGGACGCGGACCGCATCTCGCGCAGTCTCGCGCGCATCGCGCACGAGATCCTCGAGCGCAACCGCGGCGTCGAGTCGCTCGCGCTCGTCGGCATCCGTTCGCGCGGGGTACCGCTCGCGGCGAGGATCGCGCGCGAGCTGAAGCACCTTTCGAGCACCGACGTGCCGACTGGCGCCCTCGACATCACGCTGTACCGCGACGACCTCATGCGGCACGCCGTGGGGCCGCAGCCCGTCATCCGCCGCACCGAAATCCCGTTCTCCATCGACGACAAGGTGATTCTGCTCGTCGACGACGTGCTGTACACGGGCCGGACGATTCGCGCGGCGCTCGACGCGCTCATCGACTTCGGCCGCCCGCGCGCGATTCAGCTCGTGGCGCTCGTCGATCGCGGCCACCGCGAGTTGCCGATTCGCGCCGACTACGTGGGCCGCAACATCCCGACGTCGCCGCAGCAAAGCGTCCAAGTCCGGCTCCTCGAGCTCGACGGCCTCGACGAAGTGGAGCTGCAGGGATGAGCACCGTCACCGCGCTCCGCAGCCGCCACCTCCTCGGCATCGCCGGCCTCGAGCCGGACGAGATCGACCTGGTCCTCGACACCGCGCTCGCCATGAAGGAAGTGGCCACGCGCCCGATTAAGAAAGTCCCGACGCTGCGGGGCCGGACGATCATCAACCTGTTCTTTGAAGCGAGCACGCGCACCCGCATGTCGTTCGAGCTGGCGGAGAAGCGGCTGAGCGCCGACACGCTCGGCATGACGGTCTCCGGGTCGAGCGTGTCCAAGGGCGAGACGCTCGCCGACACCGCGCGCACGCTCGAGGCGATGGCGCCGGACATGATCGTCATGCGCCACGCGGCGTCGGGCGCGCCCCATCAGCTCGCGCGCATCTGTCGGTCGAGCATCATCAACGCGGGCGACGGGATGCACGAGCACCCGACACAGGCGCTGCTCGACGCCTTCACGATGCGCGAGCACAAAGGCCGCCTGAAAGGGCTTCGCGTCGCCATCGTCGGCGACCTCGTGCACAGCCGCGTGCTGCGGTCGAACGTGCAGTTGCTCACCAAGGTTGGCGCGCAGGTGGTGGCGTGCGGGCCGCCGACGCTGATCCCGCCCGGCCTCGACGCGCTGGGCGTGCGGGTGACGTCGTCGATGGACGCCGCCGTCGACGGCGCCGACGTCGTGATGATGCTGCGCGTGCAGCACGAACGCATGCACGGCCTGTTTTTTCCGTCCGTGCGCGAGTACTTCCGGCTGTTCGGGCTCACACCCGCGCGTCTGGCCCGCGCCGCACCGGAGGCGATCGTGATGCACCCCGGGCCCATGAATCGCGGCGTCGAAATTGATTCGGATGTCGCCGACGGCCCGTGGTCGGTCATCCTCGACCAGGTGGCCAACGGCGTCGCGGTGCGAATGGCCGTGCTGTACCTGCTGGCCGGCGGGGAAGAAAGGGCGGACGCGACCGTCGTATGACGATTCTTCTCAAAGCTGTTCATGTCGTGGACCCGGTCGCCGGGCGCAACGGGCGCTTCGACATCCTGATTGCCGACGGACGCATCAAGGCTGTAGGCGAGAGCCTCTCGGCGGACGGCGCGCGCGTCGTGCACCTGCCGGCGTCGTGCGTCGTGACGCCGGGCTTCATCGACATGCACGTCCATCTGCGTGAGCCAGGCCAGGAGCACAAGGAGACGATCGCGACGGGCACCGCGTCGGCCGTCGCCGGCGGCTTCACGGCGGTCGCGTGCATGCCCAACACGGATCCGATCAACGACACCGCGTCCGTGACCGAGTTCATCATGAAGCGCGCCGCCGAGAGCGCCGTGGCGCGCGTGTACCCGATTGGCGCCGTGTCGATGGGCCAGCGCGGCGAGCAGCTTACCGAGGTCGCCGACCTCCGCGCCGCCGGCTGCGTGGCGCTGACCGACGACGGCCGTCCGGTCGCGACGGCGCTGCTGATGCGCCGTGCGCTCGAATACGCGTCGATGTTCGGGATCGTCGTCATCGATCACTGTGAAGACCAGTCGCTCAAGGGCGACGGCGTCGCGCACGAGGGCGCGGTGGGCGGCCTGCTCGGCCTGCGCGGCATTCCCGGCGCGTCCGAGTCGATCATGGTCGAGCGCGACGTGTCGGTGGCCGAGATGGTCGGCGGCCGCGTCCACATCGCGCACATGAGCGCGCGGCAGTCGCTCCGCGCGGTGCGCGCGGGCAAGGATCGCGGCGTGGCCGTGACCGCCGAGGTGACGCCGCATCATTTCGTCCTCACGGACGCCGTGCTCGCCGAGCGCGGCGGGTTCGACACCAACACCAAGATGAATCCGCCACTGCGCGAAGAGGCCGATCGGGCCGCCCTCGTCGAGGGCCTGCGTGACGGGTCGATCGACGTTATCGCCACCGACCACGCGCCGCACCATGCCGACGAGAAGGCCCTCGAGTTCGACCGCGCGCCCTTCGGCATCGTCGGGCTCGAGACGGCGGTGCCGCTGTGCCTGGATCGTCTGGTGCATGCCGGTGTGATTGGCCTGCCGCGGCTGGTGGAGCTGCTCTCGGTGAATCCGGCGCGCATCCTCGGCGTGCCGGGCGGGACGATCGCGATTGGCGGGCCCGCGGATCTGACGATCCTCTCGCCGAATACGAGCGTGACGATTCGCGCGGCCTCGCTCAAGTCCAAGTCCAAGAACACGCCGTTCGACGGCTGGACGCTCAAGGGCGGCGTCGCGGCGACGATCGTCAGAGGGCGGGTGGTGTACACGAACGTGGCTTCGCCGCCGAACTTTCCCAGCGTTGGTGGATAGGCGCAGGAGGGCCGAGCAGCACGACCCACGCGAGGCCAATGGTGTCTTCGATGGGTGTATAACAGTGCCTGTTCCGG
>JANOGJ010000060.1:0-12743 GCA_031405995.1 Acidobacteriota bacterium | reverse complement strand
ATCTGCGCTGGGGCATGGCGGCTTCACCGCTCATCGCCGGGAACGCGGTCATCGTGCTGCCCGGCGGATCGTCGGGTCGGTCGGTCGCGGCCTACGATCGCCGGACAGGCAGGCGGTTGTGGATGGCGCTCGACGATCCCCAGGCCTACGTCGCGCCGATGCAGGTGACGCTCCTCGGCGTCCCGCAATTCTTTGTCGTCAGCGCCAGGCGATTGGTGGGACTGAGTCTCGATCGGCGCGATGTGCTCTGGGAGTTTCCCTGGACCACCAGTCACGGCGTCAACGCGGCGCAGCCGATCGTGATCGGCGACCGGCGCGTCTTCTATTCGTCGGGCTACGGCACCGGCGCGGCCGTCATCGAGCTCACGAAGGCCGGCGAACGGTTCAGCGTGCGCGAGGTCTGGCGCAACATCCGCATGAAGAACAAGGCGTCGAGCTCGGTCCTGCACGACGGCTTCATCTACGGCCTCGACGAAGGGATCCTCGCGTGCCTCGACGGCGCGACGGGCGAGCTCAAGTGGAAGGCCGGGCGCTACGGACACGGCCAGCTGCTCCTCGCAGGCCTCCACCTCGTGGTCATCACCGAGGAGGGTGACCTCGTCCTTGTTGCCGCCACGCCCCAGGGGCATCGAGAGCTCGGCCGCGTGCCGGCACTTGACGGTCAAACCTGGAACGTGCCGGCGATTGCCGGCGGCATTTTGCTCGTCCGCAACACCAGGGAGATGGCGGCGTTCGACCTGCGCTAGGGCAACTTCGACGTTCGGAACGTCAGGGCGACGCCGTTGATGCAGTACCGCAACCCTGTGGGTCTGGGTCCGTCATCGAACACATGGCCGAGGTGGCCGCCACAGCGCCGGCAGTACACGGCCTCCTGGACCAAACCGGACGACGTGTCCCGCTTGGTACCGACGCCCTTGTCCAACGGCGCCCAGAAGCTGGGCCATCCGGTTCCACTGTCGAACTTCGTCGTCGATGAAAACAGATCGAGCGCGCAGCCCGCGCACGCGAATCATCGCGTCATTCCTCTCGCACCGCCCGCATCGGGTCTATGAGCGAGGCACGCCGGGCGGGGGCGAACGCCGCGAGCAACCCGCACGCGAGCAGGGTCGTCACCGCAATACTAAGCGCGACCGGATCAGTGGGCTCGACTTCGAACAACAGGCTCACCCTCCGGCGCCGGCTGTTGCTGGCGGGCGCCAGTCATCGAGCAGGCGGAGGTGACCCGCGCGGCCGGCTTTCCGCGCATAACGGCGGTCGGCGGTGAGCATCGTGCCTCCGCGCACGACCGCCAGGGCGTGGTAGGCGGCGTCGTAGCACGTGACGTCGTGGTCCTGCATCAGCCGGAAGATCTGCGTCGAGTAGGCCGCAGGGGCTTCCTCAGCCATGCGCAGATCGATCATCGCGCGCAGGAGCGTGTCCGCCGTGGCCGCCTGCTTCCGGCCGAGGACGTTACCCACTTCGAAGGCCCACAGCGTCGGCACGACAATCTCGCACGCGCCGGCCAGCCACGCCGACTTCAGGGCGCGTGCTCGATCCTGATCCTCGTCCTCGTCCGATCGGAGGACCCATTTCAGGAGCACGGATGCGTCGGGAACGATGACCGGGCCGGGCACTACCGGTCTCGATCCTGGCGAATCCGCTTCACCAGCTCCGGCGTCGACACCGCCTTCGTGGTCTTCCTGAGCTCATCCAGACGACGGCTCGCGCGCTGCCGGCGCAGTATGAGCATTTCGCGCCTGAGCGCCGTGTTGATGACCCGGCTTCGCATGCCGCTCTTGACCAGGCGATCGAGATCCGCCTTCACGTCGTCGTCCAGCACGACATTGACCTTGGTGGGCATGATTCTTCTCCCCTATGAGGAGATAACAATATACACCACCGCAGCCGGTGCGGATTGCTGGGCCCGGTGCGATCCAGCTGGTGCAAGCCGCCGTCCGATAGAATGCCGGCGTCGTGTTCAGAATTCAGACGCTCAATGCCATCGCGCCCGTCGGCCTGTCGAAGTTTCCGTCCGAGTTGTACGAGGTCGGCTCCGACCTCACGAACCCGGACGCGATCCTCGTCCGGTCCGGTGACATGCACGCGCTGTCGATTCCAGCGAACCTCAAGGCGGTAGGGCGCGCCGGCGCGGGCGTCAACAACATCCCGATTGCGCGGATGAGCGAACGCGGCATCCCTGTCTTCAACACGCCGGGCGCCAACGCCAACGCCGTGAAGGAGCTGGTCATCGCCGGCCTCGTGCTCGCCTGCCGGCAGATCTGCGAGGCGTGGGACTTCGCGCGCGAGTTGAACGGCACGGACGAGGAGCTGCACAAGGCCGTCGAAGCCGGCAAGAAGCGCTTCGCGGGGTTCGAGCTGCCGGGGCGCACGCTGGCCGTGATCGGACTGGGCGCCATCGGCCGGCTCGTCGCGAATGCCGGCGTCGGGCTCGGCCTGAACGTCATCGGCTTCGATCCCGGCCTGACGGTCGAGGGGGCGTGGCAGCTCTCGTCGCTCGTGAAACGCGCGCGCGCGCTCGACGAGGCCCTGGCCGCGGCGGATTTCGTCACCGTGCACGTGCCGCTCGGCGAGGCCACGAAGAAGCTCGTCAGCGCCGCCCGGCTCGAGACGATGAAGCACGGCGTCGTCATCCTCAACTTCGCCCGCGAGGGCATCGTGGACGAGCAGGCCGTCGTCGCGGCGATCGACGCCGGACGGGTGCACGCCTACGTGAGCGACTTTCCGACCAACCTGACGAAGAACCACCGCCGCTGCGTCACGCTGCCGCACCTCGGCGCGTCAACCGCCGAGGCCGAGGACAACTGCGCGATGATCGTCGTCGACCAGATTCGGGACTTCCTCGAGAACGGCAACGTCCGGAACGCGGTCAACTTCCCTGAAGTCGTCGTGGCCCGGCGCACGGACCATCGGCTGATCTGCGCGAACGCGAACGTGCCCAACATGCTCGGCCAGATCTCGGATGTCTTCGGCCGCGCGGGCCTGAACATCCACGACATGGTCAACTCGTCAAAGGGCGAGCTGGCCTATACCGTGGTCGATCTTGACGCGGCGGTGCCGCGAGAGGTGTTGGAGCAGGTCGCGGGCATCACCGGCGTCCTCATGGCGAGGCTGGTGCCGGGCCCGAGTTGAACCTCAGGATTCGCGACGCGTCCGCACGTGTTCGAGGTGCAGCCGGGAGACTTCCAGTTCCGGCGTGCCTTCGGCGACCTTCACGCAGTTGCGTCCCGCTTCCTTGGCGCGGTACATCGCCGCGTCCGCCGCGTCCAGCACCAGCTCCGGTGTGGAATGCCGCTTCGACTTCTCCGCGATCCCGATGCTGATCGTGATCTTCAGGGGCCCGGCCGGCCGGCCAAGCTGCTCCGGGCTGCGCGGAACGAGGCTCGCGTCCGCGATGGCGGCGCGGACCGCTTGCGCGAACGGCTCCGCTTCCCTCGCCGAACAGCCCCGAAACACGACGAGGAACTCCTCGCCGCCGTAGCGGAACGCGCGCCCGCCGCCCTTTACGTGCGAGAGCTTCTCGGCCACCATTCGGAGCGCGTGGTCTCCGGCGTCGTGGCCATGGGTGTCGTTGAATCGCTTGAAGTGGTCCACATCGCACATCGCGATCACATAGGCGCCGCTCAACTGCTCCATGGCGTGGTTGAACGCCCTGCGGCTCGGCAGCCCGGTCAATTCGTCACGATACGCGATGTCATACCCGTGTTCCAGGACCGCGAACACGAGGATCAGGCCCGCCGTGCCCGAATAGAAGAACAGCGCCGCCGGATCAGCCGTCTGGCCGAGACCGAGCCACATCGCGACGATGGCCCAGGCCAGGCCTTGTTCGACCTTCGTGCGCCGGTGGAACACCAGCGTCAGCAGCGTGAGCGCGGCGACCGCGAACGAGAGCTGGGGCGCCCACGACGGCCACGCGCTCGTGTCAATCCTGGGGGCCAGCCACTGCACGCTGGCCGCCTGGGCGGCGACGAACCCGACCTTCAGCATCCCGTCGAGCGTGATCACTCCGCGTTCTCTCAAGACGGCGAACAGGCTGAAGTTCAGCGGCAGCAGCACCAGGACGGCCTGTCTCGGAAGGCTGAAGGACGCGGAAGACTCTTGCGCCAGGACGGCCAGGCCGACGACCAGCGCGCTGCAGAGCAACCGCGACTGGTCGTAGTACCAGCTGAGAAGCACGGCGGCCACGAGCGCGCCAAAAGAGAAGAACGCGGCGTACGGCTCCGCGACGTTTCGCACCACCGCTTCGTTCTGAAGCGCCCACGCGGCGAGCACGAGCACGCCGCCGGGCGCCAGCAACCCGCTGAGAAATCGAAGCGTGTCGGCCTGGCGTCGCATGCGATCGTTTCGCCGTGTCCAGGCCGCGGCTAGACGGACCGGCGGCGGAAGAGCAACACGAGGGCGATGGCCCATCCGGTCACGGCAAACCACAACGCGGGCTGCTTGACCAGCGGCAGCGGCGCCACGGGCTCGGACGCGGGATCGGCATTCGTGGCCGACACGGGCGGCTGACTGCCCGTGGTTGCGGCGGAGGGTTCGGCGTCCTGCGGCCGAGTCCCTGAGGCGGCCTTGAGCTTCGCCAGTTCGGCGCGAAGGCTGGTCAGTTGTTCCTCCAGTTGCCGGATCTGCAAGCCGCCCACCGCGCCCATCGCCAGCGCGCGGGCGTTCTCCGCGCTCTGCGCCGATGTCCTGGCGAACTGGATGACCGTTTGATCCGTCGGCTTGGTCCGGTACGCCTCTTCAGCGCGATCCAGGAAGTACTTCGCCTGCGTGAACGCTTCCCTGGTGTACTCCTCTTCATTGAAGCCCGTGCTTCCGGGGCGGCCGACCGCGAACACACCCGACTTGGACGCCAGCTCCACGGCCTTGCGCGCTTGAAGCAGCTGATTGGGAGCGCCGTCGAGCGCGCTTGCGGCCGACGACTCGTACTCCGAGTAGTGGGTAAAGAAGAAGAGCTTGCCGCGAATCGCGAGCGCCTTGTTCTCGCTCGTGGATCCCTGGGCGACGCTGTGGAGCACCACCTGCTGGCTCGGATCCACGACCGCGTAGTTCGGCTCGGCCGTGAGCATGAGCCAGAACGTCTGGTACGGCGTGGTCAGGTTCACCGACACGGGAGTCTCGCCTTCAAACGTGATCTCGCCGAGGTTGGAGGCCTTGCCGTCCACCGACACCGCCCACAACACGTACGTCAGGAAGTCCTTGCCCAGCCGGTGCGCCGGCTTCAGCCCGGCGATCCCGCCGCGGTTGATGTCGAGTTCCACGAATCCGGGACGGCTGCCGATCTTGAGCCGGATCCGGGCGTCCGGCGCGAGCCGCGTGCCCCGCATGAGGACGTCCGTCGAGCCCGCGAGGTGGCGGTAACTGAGGATCTGCCCGTCGGGTTCGTTGACGTGTACGACCCGCAACAGGCCGGGCTTCCCGGTCGGGGCGCGCTCGTGCGCCTGCGACACGGTAGCGGCCGCCAAGGCCACTAACAGAAATGGAGTCAGCCGAAATCGCCGAAACTGGGCCAAAAGTGGGGAGCTCCTTCGTTACCATTACTTATCGGCAGGTCGGCGCGGGGCGCTCACCACGGGGTCCGCGGGCATCGACTCGGGTATCCTGCCCGTCGGTGGCCGACACGAAGCAAGCCGAGAAGGAATACCTCGCGCGCATCGGCTCGAGCGACTGGGAGCGGGTCAAGCCGTTCTCCACGCCGGGCTCGGACACGCTGCCGGAAAGCGCGCGTCTCCTCCATGACTTCTCGGTCGCGCTCCTCACGCTTCAACCCACGGCCGACGATCGCATCCTCGATCTCGGCGCCGGCGGCTGCTGGTGCTCGGACCTGCTCGGCCGGCTCAACCGGTCGTCGGTCGCGGTCGACATCTCGGTGGACATGCTGCGCACCGGCCGCTCGCGGCCGACCGGCGGGACCATTCGCGCGGTCGCCGGTGACATGGAACGCCTGCCCTTCCGCCCGGGCGCGTTCACCAAAGCGATCTGCCTGAGCGCGATCCACCACGTGCCCGACATCCCCGCCGCGCTCGGCGAGATCGCGCGCGTGCTGACGGACGACGGGGTCGCGTTCTTCTCGGAACCGGGCCGCGGCCATGCCGCCGCGCCCGTTTCCACGGCGGCGATGCGCGACTTCGGCGTGCTCGAGCAGGACATCCTCGTCGAGGATTTCGCGCGCTGGTGCGGCGAGGCCGGCTTTCGCGACGTGCGGATCAAGCCGATGTCGTACACGATTCCGGAGTTCGATCTGCGCGTCGACGAGTGGGCGCGCTGGTCGCGGCTCGCCCGCTCCAAACGGCCGTACCGCGCGCTCGACACCATTCGACGCGGCGTCGCCGAGTTCTTTGGCGCGGGCAAGCAGACGTCGCTGCTCGAGGAGACGCTGGCGATGTCGCTCGTCCGCCTGCTCCGCGGCGCCGTCGAGGACCACCCGATGATTGTCGCGTCCAAGCTGGAAGCCCGCGCGACCGTCGCGTCGACCTGGTCGGCGCGCATCGTCGCGGCCGCGGGGATTCCCGGGCGGGCGACGGCGGGCGGTACGGTGCCGATTCGGTTGACCGTCACCAACGTCGGGTCCGCCACATGGCCGGCCGCGAGCGCCGTCGGCACGGGACAGGTCAGTCTCGGCGTGCAGCTCCTCGAGAGCGGCGGACGCCTGCTGGTGAGAGATCATCATCGCGTGGCGCTGCCGGGCCGTGTGGCGCCGGGCGGCGTCGTCCGCCTGGACTTCGCGTGCCCGATGCCTTCCACGCCAGGCCGCTATCAGCTCAAGTTCGATCTCGTGGTTGAGGGCGTGACCTGGTTCGAGCCCACCGGGTCGGTGACGCTCTCGCACGCGGTCGAAGTGGCGTAAGCCGAGGTCTTCTACCCCCGCGGCGACGGCCGCGCGGGCCTGATCTCGACCCTGCTCGGCAGGCTGCGGCCAGGATGCCGCAGCAGATCCATCACCGCCTGCGCCACATCATCGGCCGAGAGCTTCCAGGAGTCGGACTCGCCCACCGCGTGGCCCGCGAACTCCGTCGCGACCGACCCGGGCATGACGACGCTGACCCGGATGTCGTCGAAGCGGACTTCCTGCATCACGGCCTCGCTGAAGGCGACGAGGCCGGCCTTCGACGCGCAATACGCCGCGCCGCCCGGAAAGTAGTTGCGGCCGGCGAGGCTCGCGATATTGACGATCCAGCCGCCGCGGGCGCGCCTCATCGCCGGAATGGCCGCGCGGGTGCAGTAGAAGACGCCCGTCAGGTTGGTGTCGATCACGCGATGCCAGTCGGCGTCGGTCATCGCCGCGGCATCGGCGAACACGCCGACGCCGGCGTTGTTCACGAGCGTGTCCAGGCCGCCGAAGCGGGCTTCTGTATCTTTGACGAGCGCGTCGACCGCGGCGCGATCGCGCACGTCAACGACCGCGCCGGCCACGCGCGCGGCGTCGCCGGCCGTCCGCACGAGACCAGCGACGGCCGCGTCGAGCCTGGATCGATCCAGGCCCGTGATCATCACGCGCGCGCCGTCCTTCACCAGGGCGGCCGCGATGGCCAGCCCGATCCCGCGCGAACCTCCCGTGACGATGGCCCTCTTCATGGAATCTCCTCTCAGACCCCGGCTTCCACTCGATGGGGTTCGAGGATATAACGCCTGTGCACGATGTGATCAGGGCGAAGGACCGAAGGTGACTGCCGTGGGCGACTGGCTCGGGGAAACTCGCTACTGGATGGCCACGCTCTTCGTCGTCTCTCTGCCGCCTGCCCTCGGTTGGTGGTTCGTCATCCACCCGTTCGCCACGTTCTGGCGCCGCCTCGGAGCCGGCGTCACCTACGCCGTCATCGGGTTGGTCTTCCTGGGAACGATGGCGGCCCTGGTCCCCGTTCGTGACGCGCTGATAGGCGACGACTTCGGGTTCCGCCCCTGGCTGCTCCTCGCCGCCACGCCGTTCATGGCGGGCGCGGCACTCATCTCGCGCGCGCGGCGCAAGTACCTCACCTTCCGGATCCTGGCGGGCGTGCCGGAAGTCTCCCGCACGACTGAGCCGCCGAGGATGCTGTCCGAGGGCATCTACGCGCGCATCCGCCACCCACGGTACGTGGAGTTCGCACTGGGTGTGGCGGGCTGGGCGTTGATTCTCAATTACGCCGGGCTGTACGTGGCCGTGGCCGCCTTGCTACCCGTGCTTCACGGGATCGTGCTGCTCGAGGAACGAGAGCTGTGCGAGCGGTTCGGGCCGGCGTACCGCGAGTACATGACCCGCGTGCCGCGCTACCTGCCGCGCAGGTAGACGCGCGGCGCGCCTACCAAAGCCCCACTCTTCCCGTCACCGACGCGATCAGTCTCGCGGGATCGAACCCCACTCCGCGCTTGAAGACCGTCTCCACCTTCCGGATGTCGGCGATCGTCGTCGACGGATCGCCGGCGACGATCATGAGGTCGGCCTGCTTGCCGGCGGCGATCGAGCCGATGCGCGCGTCCTGGCCGAGGTACCGCGCGCCGTTCAGCGTGCCGATCTGCACGGCCTGGGCCGGCGTGAACCCGGCCTCGACGAGGAGCTCAATCTGCCGCTGGTTCGAGTAGCCCGGGAGGACACCGCCCGATCCGGTCGGGTCCGTGCCGGCGGTGAGCAGGCCGCCGGCGGCGACGAACGCGCGCTCGAGCGCCAGCGCCTTCGGGAACAGGCGCGTGTACACCGAATTCGTGTTGGTCTTCGTGCGTTCGAACGTCCGCTCGAACTGCTCGCGCAACGCCGGCAACAGCACGTCGAGGCCCGGCGGCGACGGGCGGCCGGGCGTGAACGTCTCGAAGACCGTGAGCGTGGATGTGAGCGCCACGCGGCGATCGACCAGCTTCTTCACGAGCGCGCGGAACGGCGCGCCATTCTCGTCGAGATCGGCGATGGTCTGCTGCCCGGCGCCCTGTCCGGGACACGCGTCGGGCGCCTTGGTCGCCACGAAGTCGGTCGCCGCCAGAAACCCATGCTCGAGGTTGTCGATGCCAAGGTCGGCCGCTTCGGCGTAGGTCACCGAGCAGAGGTGGCCGGTGATCTTCAGCCCGCGCTTGTGGACCTCGTCGATCGCCGCGCCCAATTCGGCGCGGGTGATCTGCATGTAGGCCTTGAACGACGTGAAGCCCTCATCGGCCCAATACGCCACCTGCTTCCGCGCGTCGTCGGCGCCCTTCATCGTGCGCATCTGGATGAAGGTGTTGGGGCCGTTCAGGTACGGCGCCGTAGCGTCGATCGACGGCCCGGGCTTCTGGCCGCGGTCGATGGCCAGCTTCATGTTCAGGTCCATGAATCCGTTGACGTTGCCGCCCGTGCGCATCGTCGTGACGCCGCCGGCGAGATAGAGCCGGGTGAAGCTCTCGCCGAGCTGCCCGTAGACGCCGGGGCCGACCGGGTAGTACAGATGTTCGTGCGTCATCACCAGCCCGGGCAACACGGTCTTGCCCGTGAGATCGATGACGGTGGCGCCGTCAGGCACGGTGACGGATCCGGCGCCGCCGACCGCGGCGATCAGGCCGTCGCGAATGACGATCGTCTGGTTCTCGCGCACCGGGCCGCCGGTGCCGTCGATCACCCGCGCGTGCGTCAGCGCGACGACCGGCGCATCAATCTTTACGTACGCGGTTCGAACCTGCTGCGACAACTGCTGCGTCGCCGCCGGCCCTGCCACCGCGATCGCCAGCGCCGCGCCCACGAGCGCGCGCCTGACGATCGGCCGCCGGTTCAGCGCTTTGATTTCCTCGAACATGATGGGAAGCTTACTGCAGGGTGTCCCTGACAGTCTGGGTCGGCCTCACGGTCCTGATCCTCGCCAATGCGCTTTACGTCGCGGCTGAATTCGGGGCCGTCGGCGTCCGGCGGAACCGCGTCCGCCGGCTGGCCGACGACGGCAACGGCTGGGCGCGCCGCCTGCTGCCGTTCGTCGAGAACCCCGCCGCGCTGGATCGCTACGTCGGCGCCTCACAAATCGGGATCACGCTCTCGAGCCTGATGCTCGGCGCGTACGCGCAGGCCACCGTCAGCGTCACGCTCGCGCCGGTGCTCGGCGCCCTCTTCAGCCTCGATCCGGTGACGGCGTGGACCGCCTCGTCCGTCCTTGTGCTGCTCGTCCTCACGGCCGTGCAGCTCGTGCTCGGCGAGCTCGTCCCCAAGGCGCTCGCCCTGCAGTACCCGACCGAGACGGCGCTCGCGACCGTCCTCCCCATGCAGTGGTCGCTGCGGATCTTCCGGCCGTTTCTCTGGCTGCTGAACGGCACGGCCATGATCATTCTCCGGCTCCTGGGATCGCGGACGAGCAGCCACGGCCATCTGCACTCGCCCGAGGAGATCGAGCTGCTGATCGCCGAAAGCCGCGACGGCGGACTGCTCGAACCAGAAGAACAGCAGCGCCTGCATCGCGCGCTCCGGCTCAGCCTGCGCAAGGCGCGCGACTTCATGGTGCCGCTCGATCGACTGACGCTCGTCGACGTCTCCGCTTCCTGGGACGACGTGCTGAGCACGGTCGCGGCGAACCCCTTCAGCCGCATCCCCGTGTACCGCGGCGATCGCGACCAGATCGTCGGCACGCTCCGCGTGAAGGATCTCGTGAACCGCTACATCGCGGAGGGGCCGACGCCGCTCGACCGGCTGATGCGGCCGCTCGTCAACGCGCCCGAGTCCCTCGCCGCCGATCGCGTGATTGGGCTGCTTCGCGATCGCCGCGCGCATCAGGCCATCGTCGTCGACCCGGCCGGGCGCGCGGTCGGGCTCATCACCATTCAGGATCTGCTTGCCGAGCTGCTCGGGTCCCGCGACGCGAAGAAGGACGCGGCCCGGTCATGACGATCACCGGCGTGCTCCTGGTGAGCCTGGGCCTGGTGCTGCTGAACGGCCTGTTCGTGGCGGCGGAATTCGCCCTGCTGGCCGCGCCGCGCGCGTCGCTCGAACGCCGCGCCGCCAACGGCGACCGGTTCGCCCGCAGCGTCGTCGCGTTGCTGTCCTCGTCCCGGCTGCAGGACCGGTACGTGGCGACGGCCCAGCTCGGCATCACGATCGCGAGCCTCGGTCTCGGCATGTACGGCGAGCACGCACTCGCGATTCGGTTCGAACCGTTCCTCGGTGAGATTCCGCTCCTGGGCGCCGCGGCGCTGGCCACGGTGCTCTCCCTCGGCGTGCTGACGCTCGCGCACATCGTCGTCGGCGAAATGGTGCCCAAGGGTCTGGCGTTGCAGCATCCCGAGGCGGTCACACGGTTCACGGCCGTGCCGATGCGCGTGACGCTCGTCGCGCTCTATCCGCTCGTGGCGGTGTCCAACGGGCTCTCGTGGGCGGTGCTGCGGGCCGTCGGCATCACGCGGCACACCAACACGCGCGACCGCCTCTACACGCCCGAGGAACTGCAGCTCATCGTTGAGGAGAGCGAAATCGGCGGCGCGCTCCGCGGCGAATCCGGCAAGCTGCTGCGCGAGCTCTTCGAGTTCGGCGACCTCACGGCCGGCCAGGTGATGGTGCCGCGCGTGCGCATCGCCGGCGTGCCCCTGGGCGCGACCCCGCCCGACATCCGCCGCATCCTCGCCGCTCGCGGGCACACCCGCTACGTCATCTACGACGGCGATCTCGACGACATCGTCGGCATGATGCACGTGAAGGACCTCCTGCGCCGGCTGCTCGCCAACGAGCCGGTGACGGCCGCCGACGCCCGCCGCCTGCCGGTCGTGCCGGAAACCGCCGCGCTCGACGACGTGCTGACGACGATGCAGCGGGCGGAGGCGCATATGACGATCGTCATCGACGAACACGGCGGCACCGCCGGCCTCGTGACGCTGGAAGATCTGTTCGAGGAAGTCGTCGGCGAGATCGACGAGGGCGTTCCGGCGGCCCCGCCACTCCTGCCCAACGCGGACGGATCCGCGACCGTGGCGGGCACGGTGCGGCTCGACGAACTCGGCCAGTACTTCGGGCTCGAGCTCGAGCACGAGGAAGTGGACAGCGTGAGCGGCCTGGTGCTCGCAAGCCTGGGCCGGCCGCCCGCGGTGGGCGACGTCGTGGTCTACGAGCGCATTCGTCTCGAAGTCACGGCCACGCGGGGACGAGGCGTGAAGGAGGCCAGGGCCTCCATGCTGCCGGCCGGATAGAATGGAACCTATGAGAGCACTCGTTGTGATTTTGTTGTCAGCGGCGGCCGTGGCCGCCTCCACCGGTCAGAAGCTCGGCGCGGGCGTCGCGCTCGCGGACGCGACGTCCATCAAGGCGCTGTACGAGACGCCTGAACAGTTCATCGGCAAGACGATCCGCATCGACGGGGTCGTCACGGCCGTCTGCGAAGAGATGGGCTGCTGGATGGCGATCGGCGCCGACGCCAAGGCCGAGCAGGTCGTGCGCCTGAAGGTCGGTCACGAGGGCGGGATCGTGTTTCCGCTGTCGGCGCGCGGCAAGTCCGCGTCGGCCGAGGGCGTCTTCGAGAAGATCGCGGCGACCGACGAGGAGAGCCAGCGCGCGGCCGGCGAACAGGCGGCCACGGGCGCCGCGGCGGCGTTCGGCAAGACGTATCAGGTCAAGGCGCTCGGCGCCGTCATCAAGTAGCGATCAACGTGGAGGCCGGGTCTTTAGACCGGCTTACCGGCCGTACGGTTGTACCGAGAGCTGGCGCCACGCGAGCGTGCCGCCCGGCGCGGCCTCCGCGTTGACGATGAGCTTCCAGGCGATGCGGGACGGCCGGTAGAACACGCTCCACTTCCAGCCCGAGAACGGCGAGAGGTCAATGTGGATCGGTTGCCAGACCGTG
>JANOGJ010000818.1:0-1502 GCA_031405995.1 Acidobacteriota bacterium | reverse complement strand
CTGCTCGATGATCCAATCGATCACGTCCTGCTCGAGGTCGAGCCGGATGCGGCGGTCGACGAGGTTGTCGTTCACCTGCTTGACCAGCAGCTTGGTGATGGTCCGGAGGTCGTCGTCAGACAGCGCTTCGAAGACGATGATCTCGTCGATGCGGTTCAGGAATTCGGGGTTGAAGGTCTTCTTCACCTCGCCGAGCACCATGTCGGTGACCGACCGCTGGATCTCGCGGGTGTCCGCGGTCTGGAATCCCATCGACGCCTTCTTCTCGATGAAGCGGGCGCCGATGTTCGACGTCATGATCAGGATCGTGTTCTTGAAGTTCACCCGGTTGCCGAGGCCGTCCGTGAGGTGGCCGTCCTCGAAGACCTGCAACAGGATGTTGAAAAGATCCGGGTGCGCCTTCTCGATCTCGTCGAGCAGGACGACCGAGTACGGGTTGCGCTTGATCTTCTCGGTGAGCTGCCCGCCTTCTTCGTGGCCGACGTAGCCGGGCGGCGATCCGATGAGCTTGGAGACCGAGTGCTTCTCCATGTACTCGGACATGTCGAAGCGGATGAGCGCGTGGTCGCTGCCGAAGAGGAAGCTGGCCAGCGCGCGCGCGAGTTCCGTCTTGCCGACGCCCGTGGGCCCCAGGAAGATGAAGCTGCCGACGGGCCGCGTGGGGTTCTTGAGCCCGGCGCGCGATCGCCGGATGGCGCGCGAGAGCGCCGAGATCGCCTTCGCCTGGCTGACCACCCGCCGGTGGAGTTCCTCTTCCATCCGGAGGAGCTTGTTGCCCTCGTCCTCGTTGACGGAGGCGAGGGGCACGCCCGTCCACTTGGAGACGACGTCGTCGATGTCCGGCTTGCCGATGGCGATCCGCGCCGAGCCCGGTTTCACGTCGAGGCGCTCGCGCACGACCTGCAGGCTCTCGCGCGGCGGCAGCTCGGTCTCGCGATACAGCCACGTCTTGTCGCCGCCCCGCTCGGCCGCCCCTTCGGTCGGCTCAACCGCCAGCCGCAGGCTGCGGCTGATCTCGCTGAGCTCGGCGTTGATCTCGGCCTCGCGGAGCTTGGCGCGCGCGCCCGCCTCGTCGATGAGGTCGATCGCCTTGTCGGGCAGGAACCGGTCGGTGATGTAGCGGCTCGACTGGTAGACGGCCGCCTCGATCGCCTCGGTTGAGTACTCGACGTGGTGAAACAGCTCGTAGCGATCCTTCACGCCCATCAGAATCTGGATCGTCTCCTTCTCGCTGGGCGGATCGACCTTGATCGACTGGAAGCGGCGCTCGAGCGATCGGTCCTTTTCGATGTACTTCCGGTACTCGGACGGCGTCGTGGCGCCGATGCACCGCACCTCGCCGCGTGAGAGGGCCGGCTTCAGGATATTCGCTGCGTCGAGCGACCCTTCCGCGGACCCCGCGCCGACCAGCGTGTGCAGCTCGTCGATGAACACGATGATGTTCGGGTTCTCGGTGAGCTCCTTCATGATCGCCTTGAGGCGCTCTTCGAACTGCCCGCGGT
>JANOGJ010000789.1:0-2907 GCA_031405995.1 Acidobacteriota bacterium | reverse complement strand
CTCGGCGCCTATCAGGAAGGCGCGACGAGCCTGCTCCAGGTGCTTGACGCCTCGCGCGCGCTCAGCGAGGCGCGATTGATGTACGCGCGCGTTCTCGCGGCGGCGAACGATAGCCTGTTCGATTTGGGTGTCGCCGCCGGGTACGACGCGAGGGCCGCTGCGCGTCTCGGACGCGGCGCCCCTCGCCCAGTAGAGACGAAACCAGCCGGAGGTTCGCGATGAAGAAGCCGAGGCCGACAACCATGCTCCTGGCGCTCCTCGTCAGCGCCTGCGGAGGTTCCAGTCCGGAGGACGAGCCGGCCGCTGCGCCGGCCGGACCCATCACGGAGATCACGATGACCGCGGAGCAAGTCGCGCACGGCGGCGTGAAATGGGCGGCGGTGTCGGCGCGGCCCGTGGCCGATGTCGTCGAGGTACCCGGCCGGCTCGTGCCCGATGAAGATCGAACGGCCAGGCTGAGCGTGTCGGTGCGGGGGCGTGTCTCCGCAATCCGCGCGAACGTCGGTGATTCGGTGTCGCGCGGTCAGGTCCTCGTCGTCCTGCAAAGCGAGGAAACCTCGTCCCGCCGCGCCGACCTCGCCAGGGCGACTGCCGCGTTGGCGGAACGGCAGTCCGCGCTGCGCTATGCCACCGCCGCGCGCGAACGCGCCGAGCGCCTGCTCGCGCTGAAGTCGGGCTCCGCTCAGGATGTCGAGCGCGCGCGCGCCGACGAGGCGGCCGCCGAAGCGGGCGTGACGCAGGCTCAGGCGACGCTCGAACAGGCGCGCACCGCGTTGTCCCTGCTGGACGTTGACGCGGCCGGTCAGATTCAATTGACCGCGCCTATCAGCGGCGTGATTGTTGCCCGCGACACCGTGGTGGGATCCGTCCTCGAGGCCGGAACCGTCGCGCTCGTCGTGACAGACCCGTCATCCTTGTGGCTTGAATTCGGCGTCGCGGACGCGGTCGCGAGCGTGCTCAAGCCGGGACAGGGACTGCACTTCGTCGTGCCGGCCTCCGGTCGCGACGTGCAGGCCCGGGTCATGCGCGTGAGCGGCGCCGTCGACCCCGCCACAAGGCTGGTCACGGTGCGGGCGGCGGTGGCGAATCCCACTCGGCGGCTGCGGCCCGAGACGTTTGTCACCGTCCGTGTCGAGACGTCCCCACCGCGGCCCGCGGTGACCGTGCCGCACGATGCCGTGCAATTGCTCGACGGACGACCGGTCGCGTTCCTTGCCCAGCCTGACGGCAAGGGCGGCGCGAAGTTCATCCGCAAAGACGTGGAGACCGGATCGACGTCCGACGGCCGGACGCACATCGTCAAGGGCCTCGCTGCCGGCGAGGTGGTGGTCACCGACGGCGCCTTCGCCGTGAAGTCGCTGTTCTCGCGGGGCAAGATGCCCGCGGGCGGCTAAGGCACGGTGAGCGTCCATGATTGAAAAGCTGATTACTTCCGCGCTGCGGCTTCGAATCGGCGTGATCGCGGGCACCTGTGTGCTCGTCGCCGCCGGCGCCTGGGCGGTGGCCAACCTCACCGTTGATGCCTTTCCGGACCTGACGCCGAATCAGGTGGATGTCTTGACCATCGCGCCGGGACTCTCGCCGAGCGAGGTGGAGAACCTCGTCAGCTATCCGGTCGAGACGGCGATGATGGGCCTGCCCCGCACAACCAAAGTACGGTCGCTCTCGAAAGCCGGCATCTCGGTCGTCACGATTTCGTTTGAAGATGACGTCGATCTGTACTTCGCGAGAGCGCAGGTCCAGCAACGCATGCAGGATGCGACCGAAGCGTTGCCCGAGGGCATCCGTCCCACGCTCGGTCCGGCCGGGACACCGATGGGTGAGGTGTACCAGTACCTGGTCGAGTCGGATTCGGCGTCGCTCATCGATCTGAAGAACATCCAGGAGTACACGATCAAGCCCCTGCTCCGCACGATTCCGGGCGTGGCCGACATCAGCGCCTGGGGCGGTATGGTCCAGCAGTTTCAGGTTCAGGTCGATCCGCACCGGCTGGCTGGCTACGGCATCACGATCGAGGACGTCCGCACGGTGCTGGGCGACAACAACGCGAATTTTGGCGCCGGCTACATCGAGACGCGGGGCGAACGACTGACGGTGCGGGGACTTGGCCGCGTCGGCAACGAGGCGGACATCGAGAGCGTCGTGATTGCCACGCGCGCCGGCGGCACGCCGATCTTCGTCCGGGATGTGGCGCGCGTCGTGATTGGCCCGATGCCGCGCGAGGGCGCCGTGTCGCGCGACGGGCGCGGTGAGGCGCTCTCCGGCAAGGTGATTATGCTCAAGGGCGCCAACGGCCGGAACGTCGTCCGGCAGGTCGAGGCGCAGCTGACGCTCGTCCGCAAGATCCTGCCGGCCGGCGTCACCGTCCGGCCGTTCTACAGCCAGGGCGACGTGGTGGATCACACGACGCGGACGGTGTTCACGAACCTGGCGGAAGGCGGCTTGCTCGTCGTGCTCGTCCTGTTCGTCTTCCTCCGCAACATCCGGGCGTCGCTCATCACCGCCTCGGTGATTCCTCTGTCGTTGCTCTTTGCGTTCGTCGCGATGAAGCAGTTCGGCGTGTCCGCGAACCTGATGAGCCTCGGCGCGCTGGACTTTGGCCTGCTCGTGGACGCGTCGGTCGTCATGGTCGAGAACTTCGTGCGCCGGCTCGAGCGGTCTGGGGCCACGGAACGGCAGGACAGGGCGTCGCTCTTCCGAACGGCGGCGGTGGAAGTCGGACGGCCGATCGTCTTCGGCGTGTGCATCATCATCGCGGTCTACGTGCCGATCTTCTCGTTGGAGGGGTTGGAAGGCCGGATGTTCGCGCCGATGGCCTTCACGGTCTGTGTCGCCGTGCTGGGCTCGCTGCTCCTGGCGCTGACCTACGTGCCCGTGTTGTCGTCGCTGTTGCTCCGGCATGTGAAG
>JANOGJ010000779.1:0-2333 GCA_031405995.1 Acidobacteriota bacterium | reverse complement strand
AGGCCCCGCGTCAAACTACGTCCTGCATCTGGTCCCGAGCGAGACGGACGACATGTCGTTCGATCCGGACGTGGCAACCGCCGTCACGGACCAGACCGGCGCGTTCATGTTCCTCGCCGTGCCGGCCGGTCAGTACGTGATTCAGACGAGCCGCGTGCCCGAACCCTCGCCGCCTCCCCCACCGCCGCCCCCACCCGGCGCGAACACCAGGACGGAGCAGAGCGTCGATCCGAGCGGTCGCATCACGGTCGTCACGACGACGATTGGGCCGAGAGGCGAAGTGATTGGTATCAACCGGCAAACCGTATCGCCTCCGATGCTGTGGACGGCGATGCCCCTCGCGCTCGGTGGCGAGAACATCGACGGTCTGACGCTGACGCTCCAGTCGGGCTACAAGATCAGCGGCCGCGTGGAGTTCGTCGGCGCGGCCGAGCGGCCGCCCGCCCAGCGACTGGCTCAGATCCCGGTCATCGTCGAGCCGGCCGACTCGCGGCAGCGCAGCAACTTCCAGCAGCCTGGCCGCCTCAACGCCGACGGCACATTCACGATCGGCGGCCTTCTGCCCGGCAAGTATCTCGTTCGGATCGGCGGCGCGCCCGGCGGATGGACGATGCAGTCGGCCATGTACAACGGTGTGGACGTCGCGGACCTTCCGTTCGACCTGGCCGATCGTGACGCGACCGGCATCGTCGTGACGTTTACGGATCGCATCTCCGATCTTCGAGGCACGGTGCGCGGGCTCAAGGATGACGACGAGCCTCCGGCCGTCGTGTTGTATCCGTCCGACACGAACGCCTGGAAGAACTTCGGCATCAACCCGCGGCGCATGCGGATGACTCGCGCGTCCCAGACGGGCAGTTTCGGATTCGGCCCCGTGCCGTCCGGCGACTATTACCTCGTCGCGATTCCCGACGAGTACAGCAGCGAGTGGTCCGACCCTGCGTACCTGGACGTGCTCACGCGCGTGGCGACGCGGATCTCGATCGGCGACGGCGAACGCAAAGTGCAGGAGACCGAGGTGAGGGACGTCAAGCCCCCTGGCGGTGGCGACCTCGCCGGAGCCCGGCCGACTCCAACGTTCGGCGATCGGCCGAGCGAGGGCGGGCCACCCGGCGAAGGCGGTCCCTTCGTCGCTGACCAAACACCCGTCGCGCCGCAGGTGCGCGACCGCGTGGTGCTTGATCCGGTCGGCACGGGATCGATCGCGGGCGTCGTGCTGCTCGACGACGGATCGAATCGGCCACTACGCCGCGCGCGTGTGTCGGCCCGCACGCCTGACATGCGGAACGAGCGGATCGGCATGACGGATGACGCAGGCCGGTTTCTGGTCGAGGGGCTGCCCCCGGGTGCGTACACGATTGTCGCGACGAAGCCCGCCCACCTGACCGGATACCACGGCGCGCAGCGGCCAGGTCGTGGGCCCGGCACGCCGGTGCCGCTCGCCGCGGGCCAGAAGCTTGGCGGCGTCACCGTCAAGGTCTCGCGCGGCGGCGTGATCACCGGCATGGTCCTCGATCAGTCCGGCCAACCCTTGTCGGGCGCCCGCCTTCGACTCATGCAGTTTCAGCGGCGGGACGGCGAGCGCATGATGGTGAATTCAGGCGGCAGCGGCAACATGGTCACGGACGACCGTGGCATGTACCGCATCTACGGCCTCATGCCGGGGGCCTACGCCGTTGGCGTGACCCCCGCGACGGCCGGAGCCACCGCCGAGACGCGGCTCCTCTCCGACGCGGAGATGCGCGCGGCGATGGCTGACCTGGCGAGGAAGGACAACCCCTCGCCCACGGCCAGCGTCCCGACGGGACCGGCCCCGCCAACGGGCGGCCCGGCGCCCGGTGGACGCCCGATTCAGGCAGCGCCCCCTGGCCCACCGCCGGTGGCGCCGGTCTCCGGCCGGGCGGTCGGGTTCGCGACGGTCTACTACCCGGGAACGGTGATCGACACGGACGCCGCCACCGTCACCGTCGGACTCGGCCAGGAGGTCCAGGGCATCGACATGGCGCTGATGCTCGTGCCGACGTCCAGGGTTGAGGGCACAGTGGCCATGCCCGATGGACAGGCGGCCCTCCGACCGCAAATACAACTCTGGCCAATCACCGCCACGCAGAACTCCAGTCCGACCCTGTCGGCCCGCCTGCTGCCCGATGGGACGTTCCAGGCGATGGGTGTCGCGCCGGGACGCTACTCGGTGACTGCGCGGGTCACCGCGACACCCGGGCCGCCGCCCGCACCCGGCATGGTGATGCCGGTGGTCGTTCAGCCCGGCGGGGTCGCCTACTGGGCCATCCAGGAACTCGTGCTGAACGGCGACGACGCGACGGGGCTCGTCC
>JANOGJ010000763.1:0-6350 GCA_031405995.1 Acidobacteriota bacterium | reverse complement strand
TTGTCGCTGCCTGCGCAGGGGCTGGTGGCGAATCTCGTCAGTTTCAACCTCGGCGTCGAGCTCGGGCAGGGCATCGCGCTCACGGGCGTGCTGATTGTCCTGGCGTACTGGCGGTCGCGCGCCGGCTTTGCCCGCCACGCGTTCGCCGCCAACACGCTGCTGATGACCGGAGGCTTCATCCTGATGGGATACCAACTCGCGGGTTACGCGCTGAATCGATGACTCACGACACGACGCCGCCCTCACACCCACGGATTCTCACGGCGACCGCGGTCGCTCTTAGCCTGGCCGCCGTCATCCTCGTCGTCGCGATTCTCCCGGCCGAGTACGGGATCGATCCGCTGGGAACCGGCCGGGCCCTGGGACTCACGGCGCTGTCGGGCGCCGTTGCGGATGTGACGCCCGCGCAGCCGATTGCTCCGCCGAACCTGGAGCGGGCCACACTGCAGCAAGAGACGTTCGAGGTGGAGCTGCGGCCGTTCGAAGGCGTCGAGTACAAATACCGGATGGAGCAAGGCACGAGCCTGGTGTATTCGTGGACGGCCGCCGCGAAAGTCGGCTACGAGTTCCATGGCGAGCCGGACGGCGCGCCGGCGAAGTACTTCGACAGCTACGGCAAGGGCGAATCGAGCGAAGCCCACGGCAGCTTCACCGCCGGCAAGTCCGGCGTCCATGGCTGGTTCTGGGAGAACCAAAGCGCCGCTCGCGTGAAGGTCACCCTGCGGACCGCCGGGTTCTATTCGGCGTCCACCGAGTATCGAGACGGCGAGCGCGTCGAGCGGCGATTCAAGGAGCGATGAACCTACAACCGCAGGTACAGCCAGGACTTCTCCAGCCACACCTTGGCCAGATGCCAGCGTCGGCTCGGCGGGCGTAGGGTTACTGCCGGCGTGGGCTCCGCGTAGAAGTCTCCACCGCCGAACCCGGCCTTGCCGTCGCCCGTCTCGATGAAGCACTCGCCGTATCCGTCGAAGCGAGCCGGCGCACCCCGGCCCGCGATCGCGACGGCGATGTTTCGCGCGACGACGTCCGCCTCGCGATGGGCGAAGACGCCGGCCTTGGGAAGGGGCTTGCCGAGCTGGAGCGGAATCGCGACGACATCGCCGATCGCGTAGACCCGTGGCCATCGCGATTCCAGCGTGTGGCGGTCGACAGACATCCATCCCGTGTCGCTGACCATTCCGCTCTCGCGAATCACCGCGGGCGGACGATGCGGTGGCACATAAGCGAGCAGATCGAACTCGCTGTGCGCTCCGTTGGCGAATGTCAGGCGCCGCGTGGCGGCATCAACACTCGTGATTGCGTGCGCCGGATGATACGCAATGTCTTTCGCCCCAAGCAGTTGGCGCACCGCGGCGGACACTTCAGGACCGGCGACGCCCATGGGCGCGGGCTCGGCGGCATACACGTCGATCTGCACGCCATCGCGAAGACCTTGCCGGCGATACCACCCGTCGATCAGCATGGCGGCCTCGTACGGGGCCGCGGGACATTTGTACGCGGGCGCGGCGGTCAGCACGACGACCCGGCCGGTGCGCGTGCGCTGCAGCGCGTTCCAGAAGGCCTGCGCGCCCGCGAGCGTATAGAAGTTATGCCCGGCTTCGGCCAGACCCGGAATGGCCTGCGGATCAAGGTCGGCGCCGAGTGATACCACAAGGTAATCCGCCGAAACCTCGTCGCCGCCGATCGTCACGACCCGGCGTTCGGGATCAATGCGTTGGATCTCACCCACGCGCACTTCAATCCCCCGGCGCGCCAGACGCGCGAGCGGCCGCTGGATCTCGCGCGGCGTGCGTTGGCCGACCATGAGCCACAGGAGCGAGGGCGCGAACAGGTGATCGCGGTCACGATCGATCAGGACGATCCGATGGACGCGCGGCAGGCGCTTCCGCAGCGCCCGGGCGGTCGCGATGCCTCCGATGCCGCCGCCGAGGATCACAATCGTCTTGGAGCCGGCCATATGCCTAAAACACCAGGGTGCGGTCGGACCACTGCAGCCAGTTCGTCAGTTCCTCCAACGAGCTGCGATGCGTGGCCTCCGTCAATTCGGCGTCCGCGATGCCCCGCGCATCCATGCAGGTGGCGCACACGCCGACTTCGCCATCGTGCCGGGTGACGGTCCGCAGCATGACTTCCACGCTGTAGAAGCCGTGCGGAACGACCTGGCCCTTCTTCGCGCAGCTGGCCGCGTCGCCGATCAGGAATACCTTGACCTGTTCGCCGTCACGCTTCGAGAGCGAGCCCGTCAGCCGCAGGGCGTTGTAGCTGCGCTCCGTCCCATAGGGTGGGTCATTGAGGATGAAGAGCGTCTTCGCCATGCTCGGGGATGCTGCAAGGTTCCTGCCTGAACCGGCGCGCCTGAATCGCCCCTGTTCCGCCTGAACGCCAACTCACCGAACGATCCGACTGCGGAGAATTCACTCATGGTGTGGGGAAGAAGCCGCTGGATTCATTCGGGCCGCCGGACGCAGAACTAGGGGCGGGGGCCACAGGTCTCCGCTGCATCATAATGGGCGACCAGATCGGCTTCCAGATCGGAGCAAAGAATGACGCGCCACCTCCTATGGTCGTTCCTCGCCCTCGTTCTCATCGGGACGGGCCCGCGCGTCGCGCTGCCGCTCGCGGCCCAGTCCAGGGCCACCGCGACCAACGTGCCGGTGATCCCCCACGACGTCGTGCCCAACTTCTTCAAGCACCCGCCGGGCATCTACACCGGCGAGAACATGGGCATCGCGACGAACTCGAAAGGCGCCATCTACATCTACCACCGCGCGTACGAGACGCGGTTGTTCGAGTACACGCCGCAGGGGACCTTCGTGCGGGAGATCGGCCGGAACAACTACGGCTTCGCCTTCGCGCATTCGGTGCGCGTGGACGCGCAGGACAACATCTGGGCGGTTGACGAGGGCACCGACATGCTCGTCAAGTTCGGCCCCGACGCCAGGGTGTTGATGACCATCGGCCGGCGCGAGGATCCCGTGGCCATGCTCTCGAACATGCCCGGTGGCGGCAGCTTCCACGGCCGCAACGCGAACTACCGCTTCGGCCGTCAGACCGACGTCGCGTTCGATCAGCAGGGCAACATCTTTGTTTCCGACGGCTACTTCGACGCGCGGGTCGTGAAGTACGACAGGAACGGCCGGTTCATGAAGGCGGTCGGCACGCGCGGCAACGGCAACCTGCAGTTCAACACGCCGCATTCCATCGCGACCGACTTCCAGGGCAACGTCTACGTCGGCGACCGCGGCAACGCCCGCGTGCTGGTCCTCGACAATGATTTGAACTGGAAGGCGAATTACCCGAACGTCGGCAACCCGTGGGCGGTGTGCGTGTCCGGCGGGCCCGGGCCGAAGAACCCCGGCAAACAGTTCCTCTACGTGTCCAACTCCTGGCCGGACAGCGCGCCGGCGGCCGCCGCGGAGTTCACCGGCGAGGTCTACAAGATGGAGCTCGACGGGACGATCATCGGGAAGTTCGGCCGAGCGGGAAAAGCGCCGGGTGAATTCGCGACGATCCATCAAATGGACTGCCGCGATCCGAATGTCATCTACACCGCCGAAATCAACGACTGGCGCTCGCAGAAGATTCTGCTGAAGCCGCAGACAATTCCGGTGCCCGTGAGAGAAGGGGACAGGGGTCGCTCCCCAAGCCCTGTCCCCGCAAATGCCGACCAGGGCAGGATGCCCGTCGAGAGCAGCGCCGACATCCCGTTCGACGCGACCGATCTACTGAAGACGCCGAAAGACATCTACGTCGGCGAGGTCGCCGGTGTTGGCGCGAATTCGAAGGGACAGATTTTCGTCTACACCCGGACGGGCCATCCGTATGCGACGCTCGGCGACAACCGCACGTTTTCACGCGGGGGATCGCGGCTCCTTGAATTCGATCGAATGGGGCAGTTCGTGCGTGAGCTCGGCCAGGACGTGTACGGGTTCAACGCGGCGATTGGTCTTCGCGTCGATCCACAGGACAACGTGTGGACGATCGACGCGGCGGCCAATCAGGTGGTGAAGTTCGATCCCGAAGGCCGCATCGCGCTCGTGCTCGGCCGAAAGCCTGAGACCATCTCGGTGCGCCCACCGCAGGCACCCGCCGCAGGTCCCGGCGGCGCGCCGGGCGGTCAGGCCGGACAACCTGGGCGGGGCGGTCGCGGCACGCCGGGATCGGGCATTCCTGGATCGAGCTTCAACCGGCCGGCCGACGTGGCGTGGGATCGCGCCGGCAACATCTACGTCGCCGACGGCATCGGTTCCAACAACCGGGTGGCGAAGTTCGACAAGGACGGCCGCTTCATCAGCCACTGGGGATCCACCGGCACCGGCCAGGGCCAGTTCAACGGGGTCAAGGCGCTCGCCGTTGACGACCAGGGCAATGTCTACGTCGCTGACGTAGGCAACAAACGCATCCAGGTGTTCGATTCGGCGGGCACGTTCAAGTCGGAATTCGGGGACGTCGGCACGCCGATCGCGATGTGCATGACCCGCGGCTCGACGCCGCACCTCTACATCTCGCACGCCGGCGATCAGGACGGCATGGAGGACGCGGCGATTTACAAGGTCCAGCTGGATGGCAAGGTGGTCGGCAAGTTTGGATCGGCAGGGAAGTTGCCGAAACAGTTCGGCCTGGCGAACTCGATCGACTGCCGCAACGAGAACTTTCTCCTCATCGGCGAGATGACCAATTGGCGCGTGCAGAGGGTCACGCTGCGGGTCATGCTGCGGTGACGAGTCAGGAGCAATGGACCGCGGTCGACCGGTACATCGAAGATCGGCTTCTGCCTCCCGATCCGGTGATGGAGGCGGTGCTCGAGGCGAGCGCCGCCGCCGGCCTTCCCGCGATCCAGGTCTCGCCCGCTCAGGGCAAGCTGCTCATGCTGCTTGCGCGTGCGCAGGGCACGCGTTCGATCCTCGAGATTGGCACGCTTGGCGGGTACAGCACGATCTGGCTCGCGCGCGCGCTGCCCGACGGTGGACGCCTCATCACGCTCGAAGCGGACCCGAAGCACGCTGAGGTCGCCGCCGCCAACTTCGCGCGCGCCGGCCTGGCTCACTTGATCGACCTGCGCGTCGGCCTCGCCCTGGACACGCTGCCGCAACTTGCCGCGGAAGGTCGAGGACCTTTCGATTTCATCTTCATTGACGCCGACAAGCTGCCCTACGCGGACTACTTCGCCTGGGCGATCAAGCTCTCCCGCCCCGGCAGCGTGATCATCGCCGACAACGTCGTCCGCGACGGAGCCGTCCTGGATGCAGGGAGCGACGATCCCGGAGTTCGGGGCGTGCGCCGCCTGAATGAGTTCCTTGCCGCCGACCCACGTGTCAGCGCCACGGCGATTCAAACAGTGGGGAGCAAGGGATACGACGGCTTCGTGATGGCGCTCGTCAACTAATCGCGCTGCGCGCGAAGTACCCGCCGGCCTTCAGGCCTGTGCTGGCACCGTGTGGAAGCCTGCCTCGGCGAAGTGCGGATCAACCGCGAACGCGGTGTCGATTCCCTCGATCCGCATGAACTCGAAGCTGACGGAGTCCACCAGGCTGAGGTGGCGGCGATCCTCTCGCCAGAGGCGATCGGCGCCGAGGCGATATAGGTGCTCGTCCACCCAATGCACTCGCACGACGGGTAGGACGTCCTCATCGAAGTCCTTTGCGGCCGCGAGGCCAACTCGATGCTGCAAGAGGGCCATCGTCTCCACAATCACGAAGGATGTCGTCCGCAGCGGTCGCTGGTCGTCGAGCAGCTTGGCAAACGCCGCGCGCACGACTTCGTGCGATCCGTCGGTCCTGACCAGAAGCGCGTAGAAGGCCGACGTGTCGACGAAGACGCTCACTTCTGGAAGGCCTCGGCGAGCGCGGCCGCATGATCGGCGGCGACGCCTTTAGCACCCTTCGGGTCAGCGTACTTGCCGGCGGCGGCCAAGGCCCGCCGGGCCCGGTCATCGGCGCCTTCGGACGGATCGGCCCGCATCTGGACGTCCACGCAACGCCGGATCACTTCGGCCACCGAGACGCCCAGGCGCTTTGCCTGGCGCCTGACCTGGCGATGCTGGGAGGATTCAAGCTGTATCTGTAGTCGCACCATGATGGCATAAGCATACCATCATATAGATCGGCTGGACACGTGCCACAGCCAATCTTCACAACTCCCTCACGACTTTCCGCGCCCATCGGCGCAGCATCTGAGCATGCCTGCGACGATAGCCGCGGCCATCTCGCTCCTGGTTCTGGCCGTCCTCGTGGGAATCGTCTATCAGTGTATCGGGACGCGCCGAGACGCGCGGCGCTACCCACCGCCGGGCCGATTGGTCGACGTCGGCCGCGGCCGCCTCCATCTCCATCTTCACGGCCAGGGCC
>JANOGJ010000335.1:0-1780 GCA_031405995.1 Acidobacteriota bacterium | reverse complement strand
TCCCAATGGCCCAGCATCGACGTCAGCGTGCGCAACGCGTCCATGCCGTCCACGTTCGGGTACAGCTGCTTCTCCTCGCGGATGAACGCCTCGATGCGCTCCGACATCCGGTACCACTCAGGCTGCCCGGACTTCTCGCCGAGCAGCTTGGAGAACTTGCGCAGGTGCGTCGCGCGCGGGTCCTCGGTCTTGTAGACGCGGTGGCCGAACCCGGGAATCTTGTCCTTCCGCGCGAGGCGCGCGCGGACGTAGTCCACGGCGCGCTCCGGTCCGGCGTCCTTGCCGATATCGAGCAGCATCCGCATGACGTCCGCGTTCGCGCCGCCATGGAGCGGCCCCTTGAGCGTGCCGATGGCCGCGACGATCGCCGAGTGCAGGTCGGTGAGCGTCGCGGCGGCCACGCGGGCCGCGAACGTCGACGCGTTCAGCTCGTGATCCGCGTGCAGCACGAGCGAGACGTCGAACGCGCGCGTCGCCAGCGCCGACGGCCGCTCGCCCGTGAGGAGATAGAGAAAGTTCGCGGCGTGCCCGAGCGCCGGATCGGGGTCGATCGGGCCGCCGCCCGCGGCCAGCCGGCCCCAGGTGGCGACGAGCGACCCCAACTGTCCCGTCAACCGCACCGCCTTGCGATAGTTCGCCTGCGGCGTGCGCTCGGCGGCGTCGGGATCCCAATGGCCCAGCATCGACGTCAGCGTGCGCAACGCGTCCATGCCGTCCACGTTCGGCAGGGACCGCATCGCGCGCAGGATGGGCTCGGGCAGGATGCGCCCGGCCGCGAGGCCGGTTTGAAGATCGCCTAACTCCGCGCGGCCCGGCAGGCGGCCGTGCCAGAGGAGGTAGCAGACCTCCTCGAACGTCGCGCCCTTCTCGGCATGCGCCAGGTCGTGGATGTCGTAGCCGTGGTACGCGAGCACGCCGCGCGCGCCATCGAGGAAGCAGATCGCCGACTCGCCGGCAACGACATCTTCAAGGCCGGCCTTGGGGGACATCAACGGTTAATGAGCGGAGCCTTGACCATTAAGTCGTCGCCGCCAAATTGCTGGAAGATCGACATCAGGCCCGTATAGAGGAAGCCGAACTGAAAGAGGATGAGAAACGGCAGCGTGCCATAAATGCCGTTCGCCACCGCGTAGATGACCGTCGCGGTGAAGTAGGCCCCGAAGGCGACTTCCACGAGCGGCTGGACCGGCAGCGACTGGTGGTACTTCTTGCGCTGCCACTCGTCCTTGGCGCATTCGATGCCGTACTTCGGCGTGCGCATGAAGGCGCTCGACTGTCCCGCGAGCGCCTCGATGACGGCCTTGGCGTTGTTCACGGCCAGCCCGATGCCCACCGCCATCACGAACGGCAGGGTCTTCACGCGCGACTTCCAGTCGGGATACGTCTCGCGCTGGGAGATCAAATAGAAGTTGAACACCGACAGCGTCGCCGCCGCGAAAAGCGGCACGTCGATGAGCAGCATCTCCGACCAGCCCATGTTGTAGCGGACGATCATGGCCGGAAACATCAGCGCCGACAGGACCAGCATCAGCAGGTAGTTGAAATTCGCGGTGAGGTGGAAGAAGGCCTCCACCTTGACCTTGCGCGGCAGGTCGGACTGCAGGAGCTCGGGCAGCACCTTGCGGCACGTCTGGATCGATCCCTTCGCCCAGCGGTGCTGCTGCGACTTGAACGCGTTCATCTCCACCGGCACTTCGGCAGGGGCAATCAGGTCGGAAAGGAAGATGAACTGCCAGCCGCGGAGCTGGGCGCGGTAGCTGAGATCCAGATCCTCGGTCAG
>JANOGJ010000333.1:0-2986 GCA_031405995.1 Acidobacteriota bacterium | reverse complement strand
GGAGACGCCCGGCATGCCGATCTGCTGTGCCGCAAAGGCCGACACCGCATCCGGAGCCGCCCCGTTGATGAGTCCGACGATGGGTCCGGCGAATCTCGTGACCTCAGGGCTGAGCTTCATGACGCGCTCGAGATAGTCGGCGTACGTCATTGTGTCGAGCCGGCGTCTGAACTCATCCGTCGTCTCGCCGTTCGTCCGGCGCCATCGGAGCAGGTCGGCGCGGACCGCTGGTGCCATGGGCGCGTCCGCGAGTTCGTTCCGCCAGATGTTCCGGATCCATGTCGCGCTCGCGGCGCCGCTCCGTTCGTCAAAGAAGTAGCCCACGTCCACCTGGGTCTCGTTGACGCCATCCATGTGCGCGTAGTTGTCGAGAGGAATGCGCAGGCCACCGACCGACGGATCGACGTCCTGATATGCGAACGACCGCGGGAGCCCGAAGTCCGCCCACGCTTCACTGGCGATGCCGGAGCCTCCCTCGCGCGGCACGCCGAACTGGTTCGACGCCTGCGGCCCCACGAGCCGCACGCCGTTGACCAGAAACTCGTTCTGCTTGGCGCCGCCGCCAAAGATGGGATGATTCTCGATGATCAGGCACGTCTTCGATCGGCCCGACGACTTCGCCACGGTGTACGCGGCTGCCAGTCCCGCGATACCGCCGCCGACAATTACGACATCGTAGAACTCGCCGGTGTCGATGGTGTTCGATGGCAGCGTCGCGTAGCGGCCGTCGCGGACGCGGTGCGCGGCGTCCAGCACGGGCTTCGTGTTGCCGTTGGATCGCGCGTAGTCTCCGGCGCCGCCGAAGCCGGTCCACGAATCGCCGGCGGCTTGGGGGACGCCGGCCCAGGCCGGCGCGGCGCAGGATATGAGCATGCCGCCCACACCAAGGAGCGTCGCGTTCAGAAAGTCCTTGCGCGTGATGAGCGCGTCCAGACCGAGGTCGCGATCGTCAGACATGCGGAGAGTATAGGGCGCCTACGTGGACGTCAGTATCGCGATCAAGGCCTGATCCGCTTCTGGGAACGGCAGGTCCCTCATTTCCACGCGCGTGACCCAACGTACCTCCTGACCGAGGAGCGGTTGCGGCTCGCCGATGAGCCGGCACCGGCGGAAGTGCAGGCGGACCGTGCGATCTGGATACGCGTGCTCGGTGACGACGATCTCCTCGCCGACGTCGGCATCAACGCCCAGTTCTTCGGTGAGTTCGCGGCGAAGGCACGTGTCGTGCGATTCGCCTGGCTCGCACTTTCCGCCCGGGAACTCCCAGTATCCGGACAGGTGCGTGCCTTCGAGTCGCCGCGTGACGAAGAAGCGGCCATCGTGCTCGATCACGGCCGCAAGGACGACGATGGCGGCGCGGCTCGACGTCAACGGCGCGGCTTCCAGGGGTAGGACCGGCACTTGGAAACCATCGGGCATGACGAGCAACGCGGCGCCCGGGCCGTGCAGACCGTGGCGCCGAAGTCCATGAGCGCCTGGTTGAAGTCGTAGACGTGGCGGTGGGCGGGGAGCACGGACGCGGAGATCGCCCAGAGGCGTTTGCGGACGGCGTGGCTCTTCGCGTCGCCGCGCGCCGTGAACACGCGGAACAGCACGCGGGCGACGTTGGTGTCGAGAATCGCCGCGCGTTGTCCGAACGCGAAACTCCGCACGGCGCCGGCGGTGTACGCGCCGATGCCCTTGAACGACAACAGCGTCTCTTCATCGTCTGGCAGTCCGCCGCCGTACTTCGTGACCGATTCGCGAGCGATGGCGTGCAGGCGCCGCGGGCGGATGTTGTAGCCGAGCGGGTACCAGGTCTTCACGGCGTCGCGTTCCGGCGCGAGGGCGAGCGCCTCAAAGGTCGGATAGCGATCGAGCCACTCGTGGTACTTCGGCAGCACGCGGTCCACCTGGGTCTGCTGCAGCATGATCTCGGACACGAGCACCCGGTACGGATCGCGCGTCCGGCGCCACGGCAGGTCCCGCCCATGGCGCCGGTACCAGGAGAGCAGGCGGCGCCGAAACCATTGGCGGAGCGGGGGAGACGGCAGTCGGCGGCCGCGTGGCACGAGCGTAATATATGGGCTATGCCGCGGATCTACACGCGAGCGGGCGACGAGGGCGAGACCGGGCTGGTCGACGGGACGCGGGTCTCGAAAGCCGACCCGCGCGTCGACGCCTACGGCGATGTCGACGAGTTGAACGCCTGGCTCGGCCTCGTCCGGGCGCGCCAACCGGGCGTCGACCTTGACGCCATGCTCGATCGAATCCAGCGCGACCTGTTCGCGCTCGGCGCGCGTCTGGCGGACCCGCGCAGCGCGGCCACCGGCGGCCCGGCGAAAGCCGCGCTCGGCCAGGAGGACGTGACCCGGCTCGAGAAGGCGATCGACACGCTCGAGGCCGAACTGCCGGCGCTCCGCCGCTTCATTCTGCCGGGCGGATCCGAAACGGGCGCCCTCCTGCATCTGTCGCGCACCGTCTGCCGCCGCGCCGAACGCCGCATCGTCACCGTCGCGGCCCAGGGTAATGGCGCCGCCGACGCCCAGGCGATCGTCTACATCAATCGTCTCTCCGACCTGCTGTTCGTGATGGCACGCGCGGTCAACCGGCGCGCCGGCGCCGGCGAGACCGAGTGGTAGCCGACGCGGCGTACGCGCGCTGCCTCCACCTCGCGAGTCAGCACTACGAGAACTTTCCCGTCGCCTCGCGCCTGCTGCCTGCGGCCGCGCGCCCGCACGTCGCGGCGATTTACGCCTTCGCCCGCATCGCCGACGACTTCGCCGACGAGGGCGACCGATCCGATGGGGCGCGTCTCGCCCTGCTCGACGATTGGCGCCGCCGCCTGCACGACGCGACGGCCCGCGTGCCCGCCGCCGACACCTCGGATGCCGCCATGGTCTTTCTCGCGCTCGGCGAGACGATGCGCCGCTTCGACCTCGAGCCGCAGCTCTTCGACGATCTGATCAGCGCGTTTCGGCAGGACGTGCTGGTCAAGCGCTACGAG
>JANOGJ010000743.1:0-3570 GCA_031405995.1 Acidobacteriota bacterium | reverse complement strand
CTCGCTGGCGGAGCAATCGGTTCACGTGCTTGACGTCCATGCGGCCACAGCAAGCAAGGCCCGTGCCCGTTCGGTCGCCCTCCGACCCAGGCGCGATAAGATAGCGGGCTGTCGTAGCCGGCGACAACACACATGCCACAGTTCATCTACACCATGAAGGGTCTGGGTAAGACGTATCCGCCCGACTCGGTCGTCTTTCAGGACATCTGGCTCTCGTTTCTCTACGGCGCGAAGATCGGCGTCATCGGCGCGAACGGGTCCGGCAAGTCCACCCTGCTCCGCATCATGGCGGGCCTCGAGCCGAAGTTCGCGGGCGAGGCCACGCTTTCAGCGGGGTACACGGTCGGCTTCCTGCCGCAGGAGCCCCGGCTCGATGCGACCAAGAACGTCCTCGGCAACGTCGAGGAAGGCGTCGCGTCCGTGCGCGCGCTGCTGACGCGCTTCGACGAGATCAACGCCAAGTTCGCCGAGGAGCTGTCGCCCGCGGACATGGACAGGGTTCTCGAAGAGCAGTCCAAGGTGCAGGACGCCATCGAGGCCGCCGGGGCCTGGGACCTGGATTCAAAGTTAGAACACGCGATGGACGCCTTGCGCCTGCCGCCCGCCGACGCCCAGGTCGAGACGCTCTCGGGCGGCGAGCGGCGGCGCGTCGCGCTCTGCCAATTGCTCCTGCGGTCGCCGGACCTGCTGCTCCTCGACGAGCCGACGAACCACCTCGACGCCGAATCCGTCGCCTGGCTCGAGCAGTTCCTGCAGGAGTACAAGGGCACCGTCGTCGCGATCACCCACGATCGCTATTTCCTCGACAAGGCCGCCAACTGGATCCTCGAACTGGATCACACGCGCGCGTTTCCGTGGGAAGGCAACTACTCGGGCTGGCTCGAGCAGAAGCAGCAGCGGCTGGCGGTTGAGGAAAAGCAGGAGTCGCGCCGGCAGCGCACGCTCCAGCGCGAGCTGGAATGGATCCGCATGTCGCCCCGCGCGCGCCAGGCCAAAGGCAAGGCGCGCCTCAATGCCTATGAGCAACTGCTCGCCGAGGACGCGAGCGAAAAGATCGACCGTCTCGAGATCTACATCCCGCCCGGCCCGCGGCTCGGCGAGGTCGTCGTCGAGGCGCGCGGTCTCCGCAAGGGCTACGGCGACCTCCTGCTGATCGACGACCTCACCTTCACCCTCCCGCGCGGCGGCATCGTCGGCGTGATCGGCCCGAACGGCGCGGGCAAGACGACGCTGTTTCGGATGCTGGTCGGCGCGGAAACGCCGGACACGGGCACGCTCAGGGTCGGCGAGACGGTGCAGATCGGGTACGTCGACCAGTCGCGCGACTCGCTCAACGCGGACAAGACGGTGTTCGAGGAGATCTCCGGCGGCGAGGAGGAGATCGTCCTGGGCAAGAAGACGTTCAACGCGCGCGCCTACGTGTCCTGGTTCAACTTCAAGGGGCGCGACCAGCAGCAGAAGGTGGGCACGCTCAGCGGCGGGCAGCGCAACCGCGTGCATCTCGCCAAACTCCTGCAGCGCGGCTGCAATCTGCTCCTGCTCGACGAGCCGACGAACGACCTGGACGTCGACACGCTGCGCGCGCTCGAACAGGCGCTCGTCGATTTCGCGGGCTGCGTGGTCGTCATTTCCCACGACCGCTGGTTCCTGGATCGGATCGCGACGCACATCGTCGCCTTCGAGGGCGACAGCCACGTCGAGTGGTTCGAGGGCAACTACCAGGACTACGAGGTGGACCGCAAACGCCGTCTCGGCGCCGCGGCGGACCAGCCGCACCGGATTAAGTACCGCAAACTGACCAGATAAGCATCCAAAGAGCTTTAACCATGAAGGACATGAAGAGCATGAAGGGAACGTGGGTTGCGGGCCGCGCCTATGAACTCTTCATGTTCCTCATGTTCTTCATGGTGAGCAGCTCTTGTGGATCCAGCGCGCCACCGAAGTTCCTCTCGATCGCCACCGGCGGCTCTGGCGGCGTGTATTTTCCGTACGGCGGCGCGCTCGCGCGCGTGGTCTCCGCCCAACTACCGGGCGTCCAGGCGACCGCCGAGGTGACGGGCGCCTCCGTCGACAACCTCAAGCTCATGCAGCTCGGCAAGGTGGACCTCGCGTTCACCCTGGCGGACACGCTCGCCGAGGCCGTCTCGGGCCGTGGCGCCTTCAAGGAGACCGGTCCAATCGGCAGCATTCGCACGCTGGCCGTCCTCTACACCAACTACACCCACGTCGTCGTCAAGGCCAGCCTCGGCGTGCGGCGGATCGCGGATCTGAAGGGGAAGGTCGTCTCGGTCGGATCGCCCGGGGGCGGCACGGAGCTTATCGCGGACCGCGTGCTGGCGGCCGCGGGGCTCGATCCGCGAAAGGACATCTCGCGACACGCGCTGAGCGTCGCCGAATCAGCCGGCGCGCTGAAGGACGGCAAACTGGACGCGTTCTTCTGGAGCGGCGGCGTGCCGACGGCGGCCATCCAGGACCTGATGGCGACGCCCGGCATGGCCGTGGCATTCCTGCCGCAGGACGATCTGCTGCTCTTCATGCAGCGCGACTTCGGCGACCGGTTGTATCGGCTGGCGATGATTCCCGGCGGCGTGTACCGCGGGCTCGATCGCGAGGTCGCGACGATCGGCGTCACGAATCTCCTCGTCGCCTCATCGGCCATGGACGAAGCGCTCGTCTACGACATCGTGCGCGTGATGTTCGATCACAAGGACGCGCTCGTCGCCGGCCACCCCGAAGCACGTCACCTCGCGCCGCCATCCTCGATGGACGTCTCGCCCGCGCCATTCCACGCGGGGGCGCTTCGCTACTATCGCGATAAGGGGAAGTAGAACTGTCTCGCGTCTTCTGTTTCTTGCTCAGCGCGCTCTCGGTCTATTGGGTCCTGTTCGTCATCAGTCCCCAGGTCTATCGCCCGTTGATGCTGCTCGTGGGCGTCTGGGCGACGTTCCGTGTGAAGCCGACGGCCGGACGTTGGGGACCGGCGATCGACACGCTGTGGGTCATCGCGGCGCTGTTCGGGTTGGGATGGCCGCTCGCGGCCGGCGAGCCGTTCCTCTACCGCGCGGCCAGCCCGACCGGCGGCGACATGCTCGCGGGCGTGCTGGCGATGCTCGTCATCGGCGAGGCCGCGCGGCGGACGACGGGCTGGATCCTGCCGATCTCAGGGCTGCTGTTTGTCGGCTATGCGGTCGCGGGGCCGTGGCTGGGCAGCGTCGGCCTCAGCAGCCTGGCGCACCGGGGCTACGACCTCACGCGAATCGTCGGCAGCCTCTACATGACGCTCGAAGGCATGTACGGCCTGCCGCTCGACGTCGCGGTGACGTACATCATCTTGTTCAGCCTGTACGGCGCCGTGCTCGAGCATGCGGGCGCCGGCAAGTTCTTCATCGATTTCTCGATGCGCCTCTCGTCGCGGGGCGATCCGGCGCGGGCCTCCGGCCGCGCCGTCACGCTTGCGGGCTTTCTCCTCGGCACCGTCTCCGGCAGCGGCGTGGCGACGACGGTGACGCTGGGATCGGTCGCGTGGCCGATCCTCAAGCGCGTCGGCTTCACCCCGGACACGGCCGGCGC
>JANOGJ010000698.1:0-1650 GCA_031405995.1 Acidobacteriota bacterium | reverse complement strand
CCCCCCCCCCCCACGTCGTTATTTCATGAGCAAGCGATTCGCCAGCACCGGCCAGACGGCCGCCCGCAGGCGCCGCCGGTCATGGCGCGCGATCGCCCCGGTCCAGAACCCGCCCTCGACCACCTGACAGCCCGCCGGCATCGGACCGAGCCGCAGCGGCTCCTTGTGCTCCGCCGCGTAGCGCGCGAGCACGTCGCCGGGCGGCGGATCGGCATTGAACACGAGGACGTCGACCGGCCGGCCCATCGCCGCGCTCAAGCGCGTCACCGCCTCGGCGGCCGTAAACCCCGCCATCCCTCGCCCTTCGGTCAGCAAATTGGAGATGAAGACGATCGGCCCTTTGACCTCGGCGAGCGCCTCGCGGCAGCCGTCCACCAGGAAGATCGGCAGCAGGCTCGTGAAGTAGCTGCCCGGCCCGATGACGGCGGCGTCAAGCGAGCGAATCGTCGCCGCCACGGCCGGATGGATCGCGACCGGCGGGTCGAGCCAGAGGCGGACGAACGATCGTCCGCCGGTCTGCCCCGCGTCCACTTCGGGCTCGCCGCGTGAGGTGGAGCCGTCCGAGTACTCCGCGCAAATCGTCGAGCGCTCCACCGTGATCGGCCAGACGCGGCCCTGGCATCCGAGCAACGCCCGCAAGCCGTCGATCGCGGCCAGGAAGTCGCCGCTGTATTGCTCCATCATCGAGAGCAGCAGGTTGCCGCCCGTATGGCCGGCGAGGCGGCCATGCTCGAGCATCGGCAGCCGGGCCAGGAGGATCTTGCGGGCCTCGCGTTCGTTGCGGGCGAGCGTCAGCGTGCACTTGAGCACGTCGCCCGGGGGCAGGACGCCGAGCTGGTCGCGCAGCTGCCCGGACGACCCGCCGCTGTCGAACATCGTGACGATCGCGTGCAGATTGACCCACGGGACCGACTTCAGCCCGCCGAGGAGGCTCGGCAGGCCGGTCCCGCCGCCAAAACAGCCGACTTTTATCTCCCGCAGACGCACGTCCTATCTTATCGGTCCGTCCCGATAGAATGATCGGCGTGACACCGCTTGTGCTCGCTCCCGCCTCTCGACACGCCTTCGAGCGGATGGCCGCCGACGGCCGCCGCGTCCTCGGCGCGCGCTTCGTGGCGCTCGTCGCCTACAGCGCGACGGACGCCGCCCTGTTTGGAGACGCGATCGCCGCCGGCGATCTCGACGCGCTCGGCGCGCTCGTCGAGACGTGGCACCGCGAAGGCCTCGCGACGCCGCTCGTCATCACGCCGTCGGAGTTCCGGCGGTCGCTCGACGCGTTTCCCATCGAGTACCAGGCGATCCTGGACCGCCACGTGATCGTCGCCGGCGCGAGCCCGTTCGACGGCGCGGCCGTGACGCCGGTGGACTTGCGGCGCGCGTGCGAGATCCAGGCGAAGTCGCATCTCATTCACCTGCGCCAGGGCTGGCTCGAGGCCGGCGGCCACGCGAATGAACTCGCGGACCTCGTGGCGCGATCCGCCGCGCCGCTCCGCCTGCTCCTCACCCACCTCGCGCGACGGCACGACGTGGGCGCGTCGGGAGGCGCCGCGTTGGCGTCGGCCGCGCATCGGCTCGCGGACGTGCCGGCCGACCTCATCGCCGCGGTCCAGGCGCTCGAGGACGCGCCCGAGCGCGGACGCGCGCTCGTCC
>JANOGJ010000690.1:0-2380 GCA_031405995.1 Acidobacteriota bacterium | reverse complement strand
CTGTTCCAGCCGCTGCGCCCGCTGCGTGGTCTGCGTGAGGCGAGCCTCCGCCTCCTGCACGCCACGCTCCGCCTCTGAGCGCACGTCGCGATCCATCTGTTGCAACGGGGCCAGCTCGAAGATCACGTCACCGCGGCGCACCGGTCCGATGGCCGCGGCAGGACCCGCGGTCAGGATTCCCGCCATCGGAGCCGTGACCAGCACCGACTTGCCCGGCGGCACGATCGCTTCACCGCCGACCGCGCGGGACACGACCACCGGCTCGACCGTCACTTTCATCGTCTGGATCGCGAGGTGTTTCTCCGCTTCCAGCGAGAGCGTCACTGTGGCGAGTTCGGCCTCCGGCTTCGGACTGTCGACCTTGGCAGCCGGCGCCGCCTTGCCTGATGCGGAAGACCCCGACGATGACCCTCCGCATCCAGCGGCGACGAAAGGCACGAGACACGCCACGACGGACAGCAGACCAGAACGATGCTTCATGTGCTCATCTCGCTCCACAGGCTTTGCCGACCGCCTGCTCCAGCCGCACGATCGCGCGGTTGACGCCGAACATCGCATCGATCCGGGTGGCTTCCACGTCCATCAGCCGCTGACGCGTCTCGAGCAGCGTCAGGAGCGAAATCTCGCCCGCGGCATAGAGCCGCTCGGCTTGTTGCCGGGCCGTGGCCAGCGATGCGGCCACGACGTCGCCGAGCAGGCGCGCGGTACTGCGCGCTTCCGTCAGGCCGATGAGAGCGGCGGCGATCTCGGCCGAGACCGAGGCGCGCACCGCGAGGTAACGCCGGCTCGCCTGCTCGATTTCCGCGGCCGCCCTCGCGCGGCGTCCCTGGTTTTGCGAGAGCACCGGGAGCTCGATGGCGACGCCTGGCCCCATTTCAAAGCCCTCGGCGCCCTTCGCATTGGCGTCGAGCGACGCGGTGAACGTGATGATCCGCGAACGTTCGAGACCGGCGCGCACGCCTGCCGCTTCGAGCTGCAGTTCGGCGGCGCGCACCTCGGGACGAGCCGCGAGCGCCGTCCGGTAGAGCTCCGGGCCAGGCGAGCAGACGTCGGCTGCGGTGCCCGCCGGCTCGCTCAGCCTGATCGCGGCCGCCAGGGGCTCGAGGCCGAGCAGCATCCGGAGCCGCGCCATCGCCAGGTCGCGGGCCGTCACGCGCGTGAGACGGCTGGTTTCCAGGCGCAGCACATCCGTCCGCGCAAGCCGCGCTTCGAACTCACTGATGTCTCCGACGCGCAGTTGCCCCTCGGCGAGCTTCGCGGCCTGCGCCGCGACGTCCGCCTGCTCGGCCGCCAGCGTCAGGCGCCGCTCGGCGACGAGGACTTCGAAGAATGCCAGCCGCACATCGGCGACCAGTCGAAGACCGTTGGCGACGAGATGTTCGGCGGCCGCTTCGGCGTTGAGCCGGGCGTCGGCAATGCGCTTCGGACGCTGCCAGAGTTGATCGGCGGCGAACGTCGCCGTGAACTCGAGCTGCTTCGGTCCCCAGGGGAAGAGCAGGGAAAAGATGGGGTTCCGGAGCAGGCCCGCCTCAATGAGGTCCGCGCGGGCGAAGCCCAGCGTCGAGAGCGCAACCTGAAAATCGGCGTTATTCCACAGCGCGATGGCGACCGCTTCATCGAGGCTGAGGCCGTCGTCGAGCGCGGCACCGGGTGGCACCGCCCACTCACGACCTGGGACCGGCAGGCCGCGCGCGTCGATGCCGGTGCGTTCGGTGATGCCGCCGGCGATCCGCGCTCGATCCGGGGCTCTGGGAATCGCGCAGGCCCCAACGGCCAGCGCGGCCAGCGCCAATGTCGTTCCCGCTCGCCCAACCCTCATCGCTGACGGAGTGTACGACCAGAATCGACGCGGGGCTACTCTCCTCTCAACGCCGTCGCCGGCGTCACCCGCGTCGCTCGCCGCGCGGGAATGAAGTGGGTCATCGGCGCCGTTCTCAACACCGGCACGTCCGGATCGACCCGCGCGCGCATGTCCTGCCACACCGTGACGAGCGGATCCGGCGACGGATACGGCAGCGGGGTGAGGAGCAGGGCCTCGGGTAATCGCGATCCTGTAGCCGGGAATCGGCGCGATCAATCCACCGATGAATCGATCAAATCAATTCCATCGATTGCCGTTTTCCGATTACCGATTGCCGATTCGGGCTATTTCCTCAAGTAATCGTCCGTTTTGTCGAGCCAGTCCTGACGCGGCGGGCTGAACACGTCCACGTCGAGGGTGTCCTCGACCGCCTCCGCCTTGTGTGGCACGTTCGGCGGAATGACGAGGACTTCTCCCGGGCCAAGCACGAAACTTTCGGCCGACTCCGACCCGATCCAGAAGCGCAGGGCGCCCTCGAGGATGTAGGTGAGTTGCTCGTTGTCGTGCGAGTGCAGCGGC
>JANOGJ010000679.1:0-2163 GCA_031405995.1 Acidobacteriota bacterium | reverse complement strand
GACCGCTTCCCGCTCGCGACACTGTGTTCTCGGGTCCGCACATCGAAGTTGTATCCATCCGCCTGCCCGGGCGCGCCGAGCTGCGCAATTTGATGGACGCGGCCGACGCCGCGCGCGCGCCGCTGCAACCCGGCGACCGTGTCGCGGTGCCGAAGCATATAGCGCAGCCGCTGCACGAAGAGCGGCCAGTTGGTCGGAGGCGGCGCGAAGTCGGACGCGCCGGCCTCGAATGCCAGGCTCACGGCCTCGGCGTCGTTCCGCTCGGTGACGAAGAGCACGGGCAGGCCGTCCTGGCCCGGCTCGACGCGCAGCGCGATGCAGAAATCCAGACCCTCGCGGACCGGAATGCCGCCGCCGACCATGACCATGTCGGGCGACTGTGACCGCACCATGTCCAGCGCTTCGCGCCCGCTGGCCGCCTCGCAGACGTCGAGGCCGAGCCGCGTCAGTTCCTCGCGGGCAGTCGTGCGCGTCGCCCCGTCGGCGTCAGCCACGAGGAGCAACGGACGCGCGCGGGCGGTTGCAATCGTTGTCAAATGTCGTCGTCGCCGTGTATCAGCGGCCCCTCCAGGGAGGCACGCCGAGCCGGCGCCAACCGGCCGGACCGAGACGTCTCCTATTTGATGCATCGGTCCCAGACTGGCGGCCCGATAGGCCGCGCCTGGACCGGCGGTAAGTGCCTGTGAAAGATGCTCTTGCGGCCGTCGCGTGGCGTACCGAATTTGTTATTTCGGGAACCGGCCGAGGCCCACGAGCAGGTCGAGACGGGCGCGCCGAACCGCGTCCTCCGCCAGCGTCGCGAGGGTCTCGGCGTCCCGGGCCGATCGCTGGGCGTCGATGACTTCGATATTCGTGGTCGCGCCGACCTCGAACGCGGTCGTCGTGATGCGCAACACCTCATTGGCGTGCTCGGCGGCCTGGCGCGCGCTCACCTGCGCGCGCGCGAGGCTCGCCACCGATTCCTGCGCCATGCGGATCTCGGATCGCGCCTGGATGCGGAGGAGCGACTCGGTCAGCTTCGACTGGTTGACCGCGACCTCGGCGAGGCGGGCCTCCAGGCTCTTCCGTTGGCCGCCCTGAAAGAGCGGCTGGGTGACCGAGAGCGTGAGGCGCCAGGTGCGCGCCGGCTGAAACAGGCCGGCCGGCGTGACGAGCTGCGGGTCGAACGACGCCGACGCCGCCGGCATCCAGTCCTTCCAGCTATCGTGGATGACGCGCTCCGCGGCGCGCCGCACTGCGGCCTCGAACTGCAGGTCGGGCCGCGCGGCGGCCCACTCCGCCTCGTCCACCGAGGCAGGAGTGTCGAACGTGGGCTCGGCGTCCGCGTCGACGGGCCCGTCTTCGGCCATGAGTACGCCCAGGGCCTCCTGCGCGCGGCGAAGGCCGAGGCGGGCGGCTTCGGTGCGCGTTTCAGCGGCGGCGACGGCCTGCGCGGCGCGGACCTCGTTCAACCGGCTGCCGACGCCGCCCTCGAGGCGGCGCCGCGCGTGTTCCAGATGGGCGCGCGCGGCCTCGAGCGATCGCTCATCGACCTCGCGCTGCCGCCGCGCGGCGATGACGCCCAGATACGCCTGGGCGGCGGCTACCGCGACGCGCTGCCGCGCCTCGGCGGTCGACCGCGTGGCGACCTCGATTTGATCGCGCGCCTGCCCCACCGCCGACCGCTGCCGCTGCGCGATCAGCGGCACCGTCACGGTCGGCGAGAAAAAGAACTGATTCTGCGGCTGGGTGATGCCCTCGCTGAAGCCCCGCGCACCGTCGAGCGTGACGTTGCTCACGCGCATGACGGAGATCGGCATCAAGGCGTACCGCGCCTGTTGCAGGAGGACGTCGGCGCGCGCGATGGCGATCGCCGCCTGGGCGACGGTCGGGTTGCGCTCGATCGCCCGGGTGATGGCCTGGTCGAATCCCACACGGACCGGCACCGGCGCCTGCGCCTGGGCGGCCAGCGAAAGGGTGGTGCCGGCGAACCCGGCGGCGAGCAGCAGCGTCCAGCGACTCCGGGTCATCACTCCTCGCCTCCGGCCCGAGCCCGGCCAGGCGCCACCGTGCGAATGGCCACGTACAGCACGGGAATGAAGATGATCGACAGGAACGTCGAAGCGACCATGCCGCCGGCGACGGCCGTGCCGACCGAGTTGCGCGCGCCCGAGCCCGCGCCGG